>NZ_ATVC01000038.1 GCF_000420525.1 Aquaspirillum serpens DSM 68 | reverse complement strand
TCGTAGGGAATGCTGGAAAATAGGCTATGGAATAGGGCTTCCATGCCAGCAAAGTCATTTTTCAGTAATAGCTGCCCCAGTTGATGTTTGGTGCGGCTACTTTGGCCGGCATCCGGCTGAAGGACATACAACACGCTATTGTGAAAGCTTTGATAGACCTCGCGGTTTGGATAGCGCAGTTGGTAGAGATATTCACCGAATTGATAGTCCCGTTTGGCGATCGTCAGATAGCCGGTTTGGAACATCAACGATTCAGTGAGCATCATGTCAACATCAAATGCTTGTAATAGATCACCGCTGAGGCGCAAGGTTGCCAGTTCCGGCAGCCACACATGATGTGTTTTGATCCAATCGAGTAGGAAAGTAGGCGTGCCGGTTTCGAACCAATAAGGCCGAAAATCACGCTTTTGGAATAACAACAGCACATCAAACGGGTTATACACCGACTCACCTAGCCAGTTGTAACCGTTGTACCACTCGCGAATCTGTTCACGGTCTAACCCTGTGAGTTCTGGCGCAAAAACGGTGTCAATGTCGTAGTCGGTATAACCACAAATTGCCGAATACTCTGCATCGAGGGTAATGTCATTCAGGTTGTTTAAACCAGAAAACAAACTCAAACTCACTTTGCTGAATTTTGATACCCCAGTCAGGAACACGAATTTAATCACTGCATCCTGACCTTTTATCACTGAGTATAAATTTCTCAGCTCATCTCGCATCGACTGCGCTAGTGCTGGATTGGTCAGATTATCCAGAATTGGTTTGTCGTATTCATCCACTAACACCACTACTCGCTGCCGTGATTTTTGATGTGCATGCTGAATCAAATCAATGAAGCGATCGACAATCGAGGGGGTGCGATAGCTCAGCCCAAACCGTTCTGCCTCGGACTGTAAAATATGCTGAATTCGTTCTTGTAATGCTTCAGGCGAGTGCATTACGCCTTCGGCAAAGCTAATCCGAATCACTGGATAAGACAGCGACCAATCCCATTTATCGTGAATCCATAGCCCTTGAAACAGCGATTCATTCCCCGCCCACAGTTCAGCCAAGGTATCGAGGAACAAGCTTTTACCGAAGCGACGTGGACGCGAGAGGAAGTAATGTTTTCCTTCATTCACTAACTGGTAAGCCAGTTCGGTTTTATCAACATAGTAATAACGATCCTGGCGAATCTCGCTGAAGGTTTGAATGCCGATCGGCAGTTTTTTGCGCGACATCGTACAGTCTTTCATCAATAGATGATTGAGAAGGATATGGGGATTGTATTGTGCTATAGCGAGTTAGCAATGGCTACGCAGAAGGAATATTAAAGTAAGAAGTATGATGAGGAGAGGCAAATGGCGAGGGGAATTCTCGCCATTGGAGAGGAGATTACTTATACGCTTGGCGCAGTTTGGCCGTGGTATGAACCGAGCCGAGTTCTTCTCGCAACACCTGATGGCGGTCACGAACAAGATGGCTAACTTCTTCGTGGCAATCGATAATTTGCCGTAGGCGATCAGCGCAAAACTCGCGGCTACCTAGGCGATGTTCGGCCCAATCGGGATTGTTGGCTTGGTAGCTTTGCAGTGCATCAAATTGCAGCAGAAAACCATCCCATAAGTCTGCTACCTTGTCCCAATCTTCTGCTCTTGCTGCATCGCGCAAGGCAAAAGCGGCATCCATCAAATCGTTATAACGTTGTTCGACGTCAGACATTACCGTAGCTCATTGGTTTAGCACGAGGAGGGGGTTCGGTACTATTTTCAGCAGCTTGGCGAGTTGGGCTGATTTGTTCCCATGCATCACGCAGCTCTCCTAACAAACGAGAGGCCTGTTCCAATTTGTCATCATCGTTGTTTAAGTTGGCTTCTAACAGAATATTGCTGACATATTCATACAGTGCATCGAGTTGTTCTGCCAGTTCACCACCAACCTCTTTGTTCAAAGACAAACGCAAACCTTCATCAACAATTGCAATTGCTTTGCTGATCATGCGTCCTTTTTCAGGGATATTTTTTTCTTGCAGGAAGCGACGCGCATTTGCGATAGCCTGTATCGCACCATCAAACAACATCAGAATCAGTTTGTGAGGGCTGGCAACCATCACTTCTGTTTCTAGTGCAGATTGTGTGTAGGCAGCATAAGGGTTTTTGTTCAGCATAGTTGGCATCTTCAACAAGAAAAAACAAGCGGGAGATCGTTACACGCTATCATAACTATCCCCCGCCCGATTGTCAGCGTAACAACATCGTTAATTGTTGCTGCATGTAGGTAGACATCTGTTGCATTTGGCTCAAAGTGGAGTCAAGACGGCTAAATTGGTTACGCAATCGCGTTTCTGTTTGGTCTAAACGAGTTTGAAACGCATCCTGCTCACGGCCAAGCGTTTTAATTGTGGAGTTAATACTTTCAGTTCTAGAATCAAGCATACCCCCTTTTTTCACCATTGACTCAATAGCATCATCGATAGCGAAACCAAAACCTTTAGTCACTGTCATCGTGCCACGCGAACCCAAGGCTCCACCGGTGATTTCGATCTTTAAGCCTTCGGTATCTTTACCAGTAGAACCTGTCAAGGTAATACCATCCCCCAAGGCCTCAATACCACCAATCGTACCGGCTACTTTAGCTGGGCTAATACTGCCATTACTCAAACCAAAATAAGTTGCAGCTGATGATCCAATGCTGGTAACTTCAACTCGGCTGTCTTTGTTTTGCTTCGCTGCAGTAAACTCAAATTTGGAACCATTGTGGGACACAGAAACAACGTTAGAACCGAAAGCGGTATTTAATGCTGATTGTAAAGTGTTCACAACATCAGTGGTCGAACTATTCGTACCAGAAAACGCTGCACCTAAATCAATTGTTGCAGCAACACCATTAACCTTCATGACCATTGATTCGCCAGCAAAAGCTGCTGCACCAACACCTCCACCGGCTGCAGCACTACCCTGAAGAACCCAAGGGGCATCGGTCAGAACAACTTCATAATCCCCTGCTTTAGTTTTATTGTTGGCAGTAACCAGATTAAGTCCAGTATCAGCTGCTTTACCAGATGCAGTAAACAGCTTCATCACCGCCTGAGGATCGGCCTCTAATGCTTTAGTCAACTTGGTTGAGTCAATGGTCATATTGCCAGTTTTGGCATCAAATCCAACCCCCACCGAGGCAGGCAAAGAATAGTCACCTGAGATGCCTGAAATTTGCGTTGAGAACGAAGCACGTAACTGAGAGCGAATAGACCGAATGCTACTATCACCATTCAAAATACCAGCATCTGCCAATTGGCCTGCTTTTGCTGTATCAGCTTTGAAATAAGTTAAACTATCCAAGGTTTTCATTAAATCGTTATATGATTTAGAAATACCTTCAATTAGGGATTTGGCTGAACCGGTATCTTTGGTCACAGTAACGGTTATAGGTTTAGTTGCTTCTGTTTTCTTCGTTAATGTCAGTGTTACGCCATCAATCGCTTTAGTCAGGGTGTTACTACTGTCAGTCACGGTCAAACCATCAATTTTGACCTGGGCATCTTGAGCAGCTTGTGTTTGTCCAGCATTAGAAGCACTTGGTATTCCACCACCACCGGCATATAACAATTTATCTAAATCGGAACTACTGGATGTCGAAGACACTTTAATGGTATTAGCCGCGCCCGTATCAGTCGCAGACAGCGTCAGACGATAGCCAGAGCCATCATTCACAACGTTAGCAGTCACACCGGCTTTTTCTTTGTTAATTTTGTCGCGTAACTCTTCTAACGTCAGATCGGCGTCAAAACTCAGTTCTAATTTCTTAGTGCCAACCTCAACTGTTAAATTTTTACCATTAGTAGCCAAGGCCGTTTTACTGTTGGAAAACGTACCAGAAGCAATTTTATGAGACTGGGCAAGGTCAATGACCTCCACAGAGTAACTCCCCGCTTGAGCAGTATTACCTGCTGAGGCACTCAAAAAGTCCTTATCACTTGTCGAAACCTTGGTACCACTGAATTTCGCGTTGTCTTGCAAAGCTTTCACAGCATTTTGGAAGGTGGACAGCGCGCCTTTGACCTGACCATAGGCGGATAATTTTTGCTGCTCTTTTGATTCTTTCGCTTTAAGCTGTGAAAGAGGTCGAGATTCAACAGACATCAACTGACTGATGATACCGTTGATATCCAAACCAGAGCCTATGCCAGCAGATGTAATCGCCATAATGCACCTCAAACAAAAAATGGATTTATGAACGAAGTATCGACCAAATCGGCAAAAACTTAAAGCACTTTCCTCTTGGGCAAAGCTTTCATCCCTTTGAAAAGCAAGGACAATTCATGTCGAAAAATAAATCATCAAAAAGCCAACAAAGCAGTAAAAAAGGCAAAACCAGCACACCCTCTATCGCTGAGATGGATGCCATTATCCAAAGTTACTACCACGAAACAGCAGAAGCATTGCTCAACAAAGCAACCGCACTGGCCAGCAAGCACCCCCATCACAGCTTTCCATGGGAATTTATCAGCATTGCACAAGAGATGTTAGGCCATCTTGAACAGGCACTCTCAGCAGGAAAACGGGCGGTACAGCTCGATCCTATGAATGCTGAAGCACAAAGCAATCTGGGTAATTTGTTTCGAACTAGCGGCAATTTAGCCGAAGCAGAAAGTTGTTATCGCAAAGCATTACGAACAAAGCCTAATCTTGTTCAAGCGTGGAATAACCTTGCATTGGTACTTGATCAAAATGGTCAATTACAAGAAGCAGAAAAATGCTTCCGCAAAGCGATTCAAATTAAAGCAGATTATGTCAATGCTTATTTAAACCTTGGCATTTGTTTACAAAAGCAAGAAAAACATCAAGAATCTGAGTCTATTCTGATTGAAGCGATTAAACTGGCACCACAAGATGCCGCGCTTTATCATAATCTTGGACATATCTTACAAAAACAGGGACGACTTGAAGAAGCAAAGCTTTTTTATCAAAAAGCCATCA
The DNA here is from genome assembly GCF_000420525.1 of Aquaspirillum serpens DSM 68. Lineage (GTDB taxonomy): Bacteria > Pseudomonadota > Gammaproteobacteria > Burkholderiales > Aquaspirillaceae > Aquaspirillum > Aquaspirillum serpens. The sequence continues at coordinate 21,940 of NZ_ATVC01000038.1, read as the reverse complement.
CATTAAATCCTCATCTGGCAGAGTCTTATAGCGATCTTTCTTCGTTACTGAGTCGCCTAGGTGACTATAGCCAAGCGGAGAAATATGCTAAGCAAGCCGTTGCCATCAATCCAAATTTTATTGAAGCCTACAACAATTTAGGCAATGCCCAAAAAGGGGCACATCAGTACAAGCAAGCGGAGCATACTTTTAAAGAAGGCCTGATCATCGCGCCAGATACCAGTATGTTACAAAACGGATTAGGCGAAACATACCTGCTGCAAGGTCAGTTCGATCTCGCTAAACACTGTTTCGAACAGGCAATAGCCAATCATCCGTTCTATCCACAAGCATATAGCAACTTACTTTTCTGCCTGAATTTTGTCACCGAAAAAAATTCAATCTATAGCGCAACAGACTATGGCCAGTGGTTGAACACGCATCTACAACCACAAACACAAAGTGATCACCCACGGAAAGACAATAAACGAATCGGTTTTATATCGGGTGATTTACGAGAACATTCAGTAAGCCGTTTCTTAGTTGATGTGTTACCTTATCTGACTCAAGAAACTTCATTAGAGTGGTTTGCTTATAGCAATTCAGCGATTGAAGATGCCACTTCAACAGAGCTCAAAAAACATTTTAAAGAATGGCACAACATTTCTGGGTTATCAGATTTATCAGCAGCAAATTTAATTAAGAGCCATGAAATTGATCTTTTAATTGATTTGTCTGGTCATACCGCCCTCAATCGATTACCTGTCTTTGCTTATAAACCAGCACCGATACAAGCATCTTGGCTAGGTTATTTTGCCACCACAGGTGTGCAGCAAATGGATTATATTTTTGTGGATCGAGTGGGTGTGCCGGAGAATAATCAGTCTCAATTTACCGAGAAACTGTGTTATTTACCAGAAACGCGATTGTGTTTTTCCATACCAGAAGATGCCCCTGCTGTTTCAAGCCTCCCCTCTGAACAAAATGCTTTCTTTACTTTTGGTTGTTTCCAACATCTGAGTAAAGTTAACGATAAGGTGCTAACGGTTTGGGCAGATATTTTTGATCAAGTGGAAAACGCACAGTTACGTTGGCAATGTATGCAGTTTGCTGATGCTGATTTGGTTGCGGAAACACAACAACGCTTAGCAAGATTTGGTATTGGTGCTGATCGTGTCAGATTGTTGCCATCGGTTAATCGACAGGCCTATTTTTCAGCTCATGCAGAGGTGGATCTAATTTTAGATACCTTCCCGTATCCAGGGGGAACCACGACATGCGAAGCATTATGGATGGGTGTACCGACATTGACACTGGCAGGCGACAGTTTGCTTGCTAGCCAAGGGGCAAGTTTATTACATGCAGCAGGATTGGCGGATTTTGTCGCTAACAGCGAAGCAGAATATGTTGCTAAAGCCGTGCAACTCAGCCAACAACAGGAAAGACTCAGCAGTTTACGCAGCCAGATGCGGCAACAACTCGCTCAATCCACCCTGTTTGATGCAAAACGCTTTGCAGATGATTTTTTGGAAACAGTCCAATCCATTTTTGACAGTCATCAATAACCAGACACGTTGAAAATAAAAAAGCTACCTTAACAAAGAGGTAGCTTTTTTAATGCTCAAAAAGCAAAACATTTAGGCTTTTTGATTTACAAACATGCCAGCGATTTTATCAATACTCTTAGCGATTTCTAACATTTCCTCGGAGGGGATTTGTCGAATGATTTCATCATTCGCGGTATTGATAATTTTTACCACAGGGATCTCCAAGTCTTCATCGACCGAAAATTTCAATTCGCTCGCGTACATCTGCACCACTTTTTGTACTTTTTCTGCAGCGTCTTGTAAATCTTGTGGATTGGCTTGGAGTGCTTGTTGTTTCTGTGCACTGGAAACAGCTTGCACAGCATCGCTGGAAACCTCTACCGTCGGGGCAGACGATTGCGAGGCAGGCAAAGAAACTGGTCGGCTGTTCGTGTCTTGCGGCAGCGAATAGGACGGCAAGTTGTTGCTGTTGATGGGGGGAATTGTACTCATGAGCAAGGCTCCTTACGCGAAAAACCCGACGGGGGAGGCTCCCGCGCCGGGTTGTTCGAAAACGGGCCACCGCGCGGGGCGGTGGCTGTTTCTTTTTCAGATTAACGCAAGAGCTGCAGAGCTTGCTGTGGCTGTTGGTTAGCCTGAGCCAGCATTGCAGTACCCGCTTGTTGCAACACGTTGGCACGAGCCAAGGATGCAGATTCAGAAGCAAAGTCAGCATCTTTAATCCGGCTACGAGAGGCGGAGATGTTTTCACTAGAGGTTTGCAGGCTGGTGATTGCGGAGCTGAAGCGGTTCTGTACAGCACCCAAATCAGCGCGGAACTTATTCACCTCTTTAATTGCGTTGTCAATCCGAGTAATGGCATTGGTTGCATTAGAGCTATCTGTACCAGTAACAGTGATATCAACAATCCCTTTATCACCATCGCCGCTACGTGCTGTTGCTGCTGCGGCTGCCAGACCCGTGGTACCAGCGCTGAAACCAACCAACTCGAACGTACCTTTTGATTCACCACCCAAACCACCATTCGAGCGTACTACGATCTGACCATCAGTGTCGATTGTTGCGCTGACACCGGTAGTTTCAGTTTGCTTATTAATTGCTTCAACAACTTGAGCAGCACGAGCATTTTTACTAGACACTGCATCAAGCGCACCTAAAGCAATACTCTGTACATCACCTTTTGCATCAACATATTCAATTTTCAAGGCTGTTGCGCTCAGAGCTGTTGCATAGCCAGCGGAAGTGATCGCGGAAACAGCAGCACTTGCCCCTTTGACGTAATTAGTCCCACCCAAAGAGGACAGGTTAGTATTACCAACTTCTTTGATGGTGATGAACTGACCCGCGTCAGCACCAACTTGGAAGGTTTTAGCATTAAAAGAACCATCCAAGAGCTTATTACCATTGAAAGAAGTTTGTTCAGTCATACGCTGAACCTCATCTTTCAACTGAGTCATTTCATTTTGAATTGTTTCACGGTCACCAGCTTTGTTGGTGGAGTTAGCTGCTTGCACAGCCAATTCACGCATACGTTGCAGGTTGTTACCGATTTCAGTTAACGCACCTTCAGCAGTTTGTGCCAAGGAGATACCGTCGTTTGCATTACGGCGAGCCTGGTCCAAACCCTTGACTTGAGCAGTCATACGCTCAGAGATTGCCATCCCTGCTGCATCGTCTTTTGCAGTGTTGATGCGCAAACCAGAGGACAAGCGTTGGGTTGCAGTTGCCAACAAGCCAGTGGAACCAGCCAATTGACGCTGAGAATTCAAGGAAGCAACGTTAGTATTAATAAACATGGTGATCTCCTAGCATGAGGAAGTAGTTAAACCGAGGCACTTAACAAGGTTGTCTGTGCTCTTGTTTGTGTTTTCGACAGCACCCAAAAAACCTTTAGCAAATTTTTGCTATTTTTTTTCTACAGCAAAGCCCCCTAATAAACTCAATATCTTAGAGAGATCTTTCAGGTCAGAATCCGCCATCGACATCGCAGCAGCAAACAACATGGGCGAATCATCCACCCATTCGCGATGGAAAAAGGCCATGCAGCGCGCTGCTTGCCGTTGGAATTCTTCGCCGTGATAAGCCATCGCCAATGCTGCTAACAGGAAACGTTGTAATAGATAGAACAACAAGAAAGCCAACATATTCACGCGCAGCCCTTGTAAAGATGCGCTAGGGAAACAGTGGGCCAACCAATGATTGAGCAAAATTTGATCGAAGAAATAAGGAGAATCCTGTAAGTGATCGGCCAAATCCGCCATGCCTTCTGCAATACGGGGAATCGCAGCCAGAGCACGATCATCTAATGGAATGGTTTTATCTAAGAGATCAAAGGCAAGCGAGACATCCTGTAACACTTCATCGTAACCCACCGAGCCTTGCTGTCTGTCGTGCCGCATCTGTAGTAACTTGGTGAGCAATACGGCGTGTAACGGCTGGTCACACCAAACATTCTCAAAAGACAAAGCCGGGTCGCCTTGTTGCAATAAGCCAATGATGTCATTGAGTATCTCGGCCATTACAGCAACATCATTGCGTTCATAAGCAGGACGAATTTGCTCAGTTGCAAAAAACAAAATCATTAACCGCTTTTCAAGAGGTAGCTCAACCGTCTGCAATACACTCGCCCCAAATTCACGTACCAATAGATAGCGATCGGTCAATGCCTTTGCGAGTTTGACTTCTTTAGGTGTAAAACGATGTTCGACTTCTTGAACTTCCAACTGAAACAGCTCTTGGTTATGCCAAAATAGCTTGCTTACCTCGGGACAGGAAGGGGACAGGAAATGCTGCACGCCATCTGGGCCTTGTTTGGTCACAGCAGGATATTGGGCACAAACCTGTGGTTGCAATGACACCGTATCTGGTTCATTCAAGAACCGACATCCCCCTTGACGATCTAGCATCCAACATTGCCCCGTGTTAGGGTTCATTCTGCTGAAAGCATAGCTCTGTTCGCTAGTCTCGAGTTTCTTAGCAAAAGCCAACTTTGCACGAGAGAAGAGCTCGAGGTCTTGAATAGAAGTCAAACGTTCTAACTCAGGCTTTGACAGGAAAAATAATTTTTTTTCACAACATGAAGCTAAGCATTCCTGACTACCTACACATGAAAAGTCAATCAGGTAAGAAGGCTGCAAGGTGGGGCACATAAAACTCATTTTTTAACTCCAATAGTTCAACAGCTGAAGGATATAACAATGCAGAGTATCAAAAAAGAACTTGATCAATTATTTTTCGAAGAAAAATGGCAAGAGATAAAAAATCTGACAAGTCATTATTCAAACAAAGAACGTCATTCTGAGCCATCCATCTTGCTATACGCTGGAGTTGCGGAAATAGAGACAGGAAATGTACATACAGGCCAAAAAAAAATAGAGCAGTACTTAGAAAAATTCAAATTAAACGATGCTGTTGCTTATTTTTATCTTGGAAGAGCATTCGATTTAAATAAAAAATCACTGCTTGCTGATGATTTTTATAACAAAGCCATAAAAATAGATCCGCAAAAAACATCTTACAAAATATTTAAGATGGTTAATCTATTCAACAATAGCTTATTTGAGGAAATAAAAGAAATCGCTAAGAGTGATTTTGAACAATGGAAAAGTCTTGATTTATTCCCTTTAGTCGTTATGACTGCTTATGAACAAACCAACAACGAAGACCAGATACCGTATGAAATAATAGAGTTATGTAGTAGGTTTGCAGGTCAAGTTGGAGACCAAAAAACCATAAGAAAATACATTGATTTTTTGGCAAAATATGATAAAAAAGAAAAAATAAATGAGTATATAAAAACACTTAAGAAAAGAGGCGGATTTAATGACGAAATTAATTACGCAAAGGGTTTATTAGAAGAAAAAATGGGCAATTTGGAAGAAGCAGAAAAAATATATAAAAACTCTATAGAGGAAAAATTTAATCAATTAAACGCGTCTGCACTTATTGAATTAACAGTTAAACAAAACAAGATAGATGTTGCTGTTGAGCTATTAAAAAATTGGATTAGTAACGAAAAAAATCATATCAACTTCAAGTTTTCACTAGGTCTAATTTATACGACTACGCCAAATCTTGTTTCGAATGCAATTGAAATTTTTAAAGAAGCTCTACAAGAAACATCTGATACTAAAATACAAAAAAATATTAAATGGAACATGTCACTAGCCTTATTAACGATTGGAAACCTTAAAGAGGGATGGAAAAATTATAGAGTTAGGGAGAGTACATTACTCAATAGAAAATTTGAAGCAAAACTGTGGGATGGTAAAAAGATAAAAAATAATGATAAAATCATGGTATGGAGTGAACAAGGAATTGGTGACCACATCATGTTTGGAACTATGCTACCAGATTTATTGCTAAAAATTGGTAGTGATCGAATCATATTTGAAACAGAACCAAGGTTACTTTCATTATTTCAGAGAAGTTTTCCCGGAATAGAAGTTAGAAAAAACCCACGTCTTAAAATAGATTTAAACCCCTATGTTACAGACTACAAATACCATATTCCAATTGGGTCGCTACCTTGCTTTTTTAGGAAAGAAATCAAGGATTTCCCAGGCCATCCGATTATTAATGTCTCAGAAGAATGGAAAAATACACTGAAAGAAAGATTTAGTTCTGAGAAACTCAAAATCGGAATTATATGGAGAAGTCAAATTAGTGATGCATCCAGGAAAAAGAACTATTTAACTTACAGGGATCTTGAATGTTTATTTCACCTTGACCTTAAAGAAAACAAAAAAATAGAGTGGATAAACCTTCAGTATGGAGAATGTGATGAGGAAATAGAAAAGATCAGAAATGAGTTTGGTATTGATCTAAAACAATGGCCGGATATAGATCTGAAAAATGATTTTGATGCTACTGCCGCACTAATTTCATGTCTAGATCTAGTGATCTCACCTTCATCCAGTGTTTTACAATTAGCAGGTGCACTTGGTGTCCGAACTTGGTGTTTTAGCCTTCATCCAGCTTGGACCATGCATGGTGAAGAATATTACCCATGGTTCCATAGTATTCGCATGTATCAGGTACCGTTTCCTAATGAAGTAAAACTTGCATTACCCCAAATGGCTAAAGATTTAAAAAGCTGGTTGAGTACTGGTGCTCCGCCACCAAATAAAACTCGGGTTATTATCGATCCAAGCAAAGCAAAACAAGAACTGGAATCAATACCGAAAAACTTAGAAAGTAAAGGATTATTTTTATTAGAGCACGAAGCTGAAGAGCAACTTATTATGGGAGCCCCGCTTGAAGAGGTTAAAAAGAAGTCGGTCTCTATCCGGCTAGAGAAAAAAATAGAAGATTTTTTGAGAAACCCTAACCAATATTTAGTTACATCAGACCCAAAACCGAAACTAGTTGGGCCTATAGAAGAGATTAAGAGTTTACTATCTCAACAATCACAAGAAGAGCTTTTTTTTGAAGTCAAAGAAAATTTCAGAGCAGGAGCACAGACCCTAATTATATCTTTCCAAGAAAATGTAAGTTACGCCTTGCCTTTTACATTAGTAACTCCTTACTTTTACCCAAAGTTTACATGGGATGACATAGTAAATGAAATTGACAATGTATCCGTACTTCAAGTAAGAGATAGCTGGCAAATGTGGTATCAAGTAGGACCTTTAGGCAGTTGCCTTCTAACTCCAAACAAATCAGCTGACAGATGGGTAGAGTTGATTATGTCTAAAATACAAAAGTCTGGAGCAAAAAGGCTTATTTGTGTTGGAACATCTGCCGGAGCTTCTGCTGCCATTCAATTTGGCACTAAATTAAATGCAGATGCCGTGATTGCGATTTCTCCACAAGCACGACCACTAGACCCGGATTGGGAATTAAAAAATGGTGGCTTTAATTTTTTTGAATATAGAAGCAGCTGGCGAAAACAGTTAAGTAACAAATATAATCTTTTACCAATAGATCTTAGACCTTACTCTGATTATCTTGGAGATAAACTACATCTTATCATCCCGAAACTTAATAAGACGGATACTACTCATGCCAATTACCTGATACAAGACAACCCAAATATCCATCTGTACCGCTCTACAGGTAAAAATCATGGTGATGTCAACAAAAAGCTTATTTTTGATATCATCAGAAAACTAATCTAACCAAGAAAAAAGGCCAGTTATCTGGCCTTTTTCACAAACAGTTTTTTTATTATTCTCCTAACACAGCAGAAATCGAAATTTTACACTGCAAGTCTAAAATTCTAGGTTTGCTAGTATCGTCTGTCTCCATAGCACTAAGCACTACTCTGGAAAGATGTTTTTCTTTTATCTTTTGATGTTTAACAAAAACAGCTAAGTTAGATGACGATTTATCAACTTCAATTTGAATTTGTTTTTTAAGATCGCCAAAAATTATTCTTCCCTCTGTATCACCAAGCATGTTTGTGCAAGACACCAATGAGGAAACAGCAGCAGCGTGATCAAAACTTTTTTCTTGAACTTCAAATATTTCAGGTTGTACTCCACCATTATGAGTTTCATAGAAAATCTCATTCTGAGAGAAGTTGTTTGGATCAAGAGTAAAATAACCCAACCTAAATGAACCAACTATTGGTTCATTACTTTTGAAGTTAATTTTCAAATGTAACCGGCGATTAGCATCATCAATCAACCAAGTCTTTATAATCGAACCAATAGATGTTTCTATATGACCGGTAATACTAATTGTTCCCGATTGATCAGTACTAAAAATCCAATCAACTTTTGAAAGATCTGTTAGCTGATAATAGCCAAACCTGGAAAATACAGTATGTCCTGTGTAATAATCTGCGCCAAATCTAATATCATTAAAAAAACCATGTGGTATAGTACCAATTAGCCGAGAATGGCTTACAGTTTTATCATAAAATCCCTCAATGGCTAATCCTTTGCTTGGATTGAAAAGTATCTTGAGGTATTCGCCTTCGAACTTCAAGAACCGACCATCCTTAGAAAAATTTTTAGGAAAATGAGCGTCCTCTACGTTAGATTTTTTCGTTCTTATATCAGACGTTAAGTGACGTTTCTCTGAAAATCTGTCCCTTACTGAAATCAATTCCTGGCAAAATTCAATCCATCTTTTTTCAGTAATATGTGTTCTAAAATCACTACTCCATAAGTAACAAAGTTTTTTCCAATCATTGATACTTTTACTCAATTTTATTTTCTCGTATATCTCATAACATAAAGTATTAGTCCAAATATCATCGCGTCCAGATATAGCCCACCTAGTAGGGTTATATTTACTCTGTTTTTTAACCGTAATAGGGTGGTCCACTGAAGTCAACATTAAATAATTAATAGATGATTCTTTCAAATAATTTTCTTTAATAACTTGACTTGGTAAGACAAAGTCAAAACTCTCACTTGTGGCAATTTTATCATAAACTTCTTTAATTTTCCCCCATTCATCTACGTTAGACAGTGCCGCTTCAGTTTTATATCTACCTGGACGAAAATTGAATATTTCAGCATCATTCCCATATAAGCAAAAATAAGAATCGTTGTCTGTAACAACAGGGCTAGCAAAGTTCTCAATATGAGCAAAATACTCATCTAGTGTTATCTCGCCATGAGCAAGTCGTTGAAACTTTTGAAAATTTATAGAATCATTCCAAAGAACAGGTAAATCTGAGTTTTTTCCAACAGCAATTTGTGGGTAGAATTGAAACAGTGGATTCCATTGAGGATTAGCTAGATAACAATTATTCCACTCCATTAAAAAACTTTCATACCCTACATCCTGATATAGAGATACTAAACTAGAAGAAAATGCTTGCTCGTTAACCAAAACAATGTTTGGTTTGACGCCTAGTATCGATTGATATATATCTAAACCGATTTCTTGATTAAATTTGTTAACCAAATATGGAACAATAGGCCCAATGAGCTGACTATATCCGGATCCGATAAACTCGCATCTTTTTTCCTCTAATAATCTGACTAACTCTTTAATCCAGTCTGGATCAATGTCATTGATTATTTCTAATGTTACAGCAGGGGCTTCAATACCTATAAAGTAATCACCCTCAGCTATTAATTTCAGTAGTGGCCAATAACAATTATTTATGACACTCTTACGATCTTCAACCTCTATCGAAGAGTACATTAAATTCAGATGAAAAAAAGAAATGACTTTCATTATCTAACCATTTGTAATTTATAGTTTAACAGCGTGTACTTGTATTGCATCTCTGGCTGAATTAGCATCAGTTGTAAATCCTCTAGAACAACCAATCTTTCTAACAATGGAAAAACCAAACTCTTCTACTAATTGATGAACTTCTAAAAAACCATACTCTTTAATATGGTATGGATTAATTGGTTGACCGAGAGGTCTATTAGAAAGAAGAGGAACTTCCAATATCAGTAGTCCTCCATCCTTTAAATTATTTCTTAAGGCTAAAAGCATTTTTTTATCATCTGGCACATGTTCTAAAGTATGTAATGATACGATAACATCAAAAAAACCACCTTCTTCCCACAAAAAACTCTGACCATCAGCTCTTAGAAATTGCATCTTTTCAGAATGACCAAATCTATCTTGAGCGATTTTAATATATTCAGAATCATAGTCACATCCTAAAACAAAAGAAGCTTTTTGACTGATCAAATTAGTCCCGATACCTGAACCACAAGCAATATCTAATACTTTTACACCAGTTGGAATGTAATCAATTAGAAAATGGTAACGTGAACCGGCGTAATCTCTTCCAAAGAATTCATTCTCTGGATGATTTCTTTTTGAAGAAAGAACTTGCTTAACTTTTTCAGAAGAATACTTAGGGGCAGGTTCTAAATAACAAACTTTATATTTTTGATTATTAACATCCATAAAGCCAAATGGATTAAACCTAGCTCTATTGATTAAAGGAGAATCACCTTCAAAATCTGCAATTTCATTAATCTTTTCGATGGATGCAATATCAGCACACATCGTTATGTTAAAATCTATTGGTCCGGTGACAAAATCATAACTGCTGTTTGCCATTTGTTCGACCATTAAATCAACATATTTTAAATCTATGTTTTTCCAAAAGCAAAGGACTCTGACTATAAAACTTTGATTAGGGAAAAATTTGATTGATGCTTCTACCAAACGTTTTGCAACGTTATATGTATTTCCAACAAAAAATTTAACTTTCCAAAGTTTTAACTTTTCAACTGCCAAATCCACATCTTTAATTTCTGGAAGAACAACTACAACATCAGATATATTCTCCCATGATCCTAATTCAATTATATTAAGTTCACTAGGTTCAGCGGCCATCAAAATCTCTTCTGGGCTAGCCTGAATTAAAACACCATAACTATTCATCTTGATCTCCAATTGTTTGAATTTTAATTTTTAAAATAGCTTGTTCTGCATTTGATATTGCCGTTTCTGTATCTGTACCGGAAGCAATTACAAATGCAAAGCGATCTGAGGAGTTATGATAAGGTCCAACTCTATCACCAACTTTTTTCCAAACAAAAACCTCTGCAACTCCAGGCATTTGCCTTGCATCTTCAACCCCTTCTATTGACGTAATCTTTCCTGTCGGAGGAAAAACACAACGTACAGCAGCTCCCCTATTAAACTTATGTTTTATGTCTTCCAGACACAAATCATAACCTATTGCGATTTTAAGAGCGGCTTTGATGTCGGAGCTCCCAAACGCTAGTGGTGAGGCATATTGACAATGGAAGCCACCAGATAAACGAGCCGTTAGTTCAATCAGTCTAACTTCATTTTTTTCTGATAAGTTAATGTCTACCTTATGGGCACCAATATCAATACCAATTGATTTAGCTGCATGTATAGCAAAGTTGGTAACTATATTTTGCTGTTGCTGATTTAAGGTTGTTGTGTTTAAACCAATTTCACATGGCCAAACGGGTGATATGTAATGAGTGTCTACTATAGACAGAACATGCCAATCACCTTTATAACATATCATTTCAACAGTATGTTTTGATCCTTGAAGATATTCCTCTAGTAGTAAGTTGGTCGAACTATTTATCTTAAATGAGGATGCAAGATCATAAGCAGACTCTAATTCTTTTTCTTCGAAAACAATTTGAACTCCCCTGGAAGCACAATTGTCAATTGGCTTAATAACACAAGGATATCCAATTTCTTTGACGGCACAAACTAATGAAGAAAAATTTTGAACTGTACGATATTTTGGTTTTTGATCAAATCCAATTTCATCAAGAAATTGATGCATAAGCAATTTATCATTGCATCGTTTAGCAACATCTAAACTCACAGTATTTGATAATCCTAAGGTTTCAGAGATTGCAGAAACCGTTACCTCTACGTCAGCACCACATGTGAATACACCAATAATTGAGTGATGTTTCATAAGTTCTTTTGTTTTCTGAACTACAGCAACAATATCTTTAGTGCTCACTTGAATTGGTAGATCTGCATATAACATTCCAGGGGAAGAAATATCTTGATCAAAACTGATGATTTTAACTCCTAATTCTTCCCTAGCAATACGATAAGCAGGCATAGATAGAATGCCGCCGCCAACGATAATTAAAAAACTTTCCTTCATTTTTATAAAACCCTTCTGTTAATAAATTAAGAAAATCTCTGTTGCTTTGAAAAAATTATCTTGCCTTACCTTTTTATGTATTATTTCTTGAGAAGAAAGTGAAGAAATAATTATACCCGTAGGAGGATTGAACTCTCTTTTTGCATCTTCTAAGTTCAATACACTTACACCTAGAAGCTTTGTTTTATTTTTTTTTATATCATCATCAATGATGATCTTTATCTCTTTACATGAATCTAAAAAATCAATCAAAAAATTAGTATGAACTCCTCCACCATATATCCAAATTTCAGTAGAAGGATATGTGTGTTTTTTCAAAAACTCTTCCACCCTTATCTTAAGTAGGTCAACTTTTTTCTTAAAAGAAATCATATTGCCTAAGACATTATCTGGTGCCTCAAATTTTTCCTCGTAACTTTTATTCACTAAATTAGGAGAACAAACCAAGAAAAAACTGCTTCTCAACATAGGGGTTACGGGTTCTAATTCTAACTCTAGTAAGTTAAAACCTTTTTTTTCAACAATTTTGGATAAACTTTTTTTTGAAAAGGTGTGCAAGTGCCAACCATGACGAAGAAACCCCCATTCTATCATGTCAGCACTTAACGTTTCTGCATCTGGAACAGCGATAATGACTATTGCTTTATCTGATGCGAGGTCTCTGACCTTTTCTAAAAAAGAACAGACATCCTGAACATGCTCAAAAACATGAAAAAAGCATATAACATCAAATTTTTTCTGGTGAAAATCAAAATCAAAGAAATTTGATTCTACAACGTTTAGTTGAAAATTATTTTTAGCAAAGTTACTACACCTCTCAGATGGCTCGACTCCAAAAGAAGAAAGATTAGGTATTGCTAGTTTGATATTTTTTAAGAAGTGGCCATAACCACAACCTATCTCCAATAACTTTGGATTATGGGGTAAGTTATATTTTTTTATTACTTTATCAACAAACTTAACTCTAGATCGAGCCAATCTATTGATTTCCGATTGATCGCTACACAAATAACTTTCAGGATAGCTTTGCTGAAAATTAGAGTAATCAATAGTCTGTTCACTTATGGTTAATGATGTAAAACAGTGGGTGCATTTCTCACAATAAAGAATTTCGATATGCTTTATCTCAAAAATAACTTTCGTGTTTAAGCTATCGCAAATAGGGCATTGATTTTTCATAAAAATTTCCCATACGTTATCATTTCCCTCAAAACTCGACTAGCACCTTGGCCGTCTATAAATGATGAACAATGATTTTTTAGATCAGTTAGATCAGAAGGATGTTCTTTTAATCGAATGAGTTTTTGGGCAGCTTTTATTAAATTCTCTTCGCTATCTATTCCAAATGATATTGCAGGCCAATTTCTGTTTTTTTCAGAAACAAACTTACTCAGCTTTACGTGTTCAACAGTTGGCTCTACTAACAAAGTAGGAATACCTAAGGAGATAGACTCAAATACAGTCACTCCCATTTTAGTTACAATTAAATTTGATTTGGACATCAAATTCACCATATCTGATGCAGATCGAATAACCTCCGTATTAACCCAACCTTTGGTAATTGATTTCACTTCATCAAACGCAACACCCGCTATTATATCAACATTTTTCCTATATCCCAAAAGATCTAATTTTTGGAGAAACCTAAATGTTGTTCTCTTTAAGTCATCTCCGCCACCAAAACAAACTAGAGTTTTGTAATTATCTCTCTCGCGTAAAAGCAAGTTATTCGACTTTGAAAAGGCAGATCTAACTATTGCAAAATCGAGTCCTGCCAATATTTTTTTAGCCAATGGGCATTTGCCCTCAATCTCAAAAGAAAACAATGCATCAACAAAAAAATCAAACTTAAAGTCGAGACAAGTTTTGTTATCAATAATGGTAGTTATTGAATTTTTGGATTGAAGAAAAGAAAGTAAATCTCTATTTATTTGTGTTGCAGTGTCAATGACAAAAAAACTATCATTTTCTATAGTAGATGAGGTAGCGAAACCAACATCCCAACTTCTAAAGAAATCTTGGTAAGTCTGATCATCAGCTATAAAGATAGGAGTTAAATTAAAAGATGGAGCCTCTTCTGCCAAAGCAAGACAACGAAAGAAGTGTCCTAGGCCTAAGCTGGGAGAAAGATCAATAAAAAAGTAAATTTTTCTCATAAGCAAATAATTTTTTTTGTTAAGGGAAATCCTTCTTTTAAATCAGATTGCAGGACATGTCCAATAACACTTTCAAGATCAGCAGCAGATAGATCTGTGATATTTGGTCTGACAACTGAAATGTGTTCTTTTTTGAGAACTGTGCCCTTTTTTAGGTCAGATGCAGCAAATAAACCTCTTCGACCAAAAGTCAAGCCGTTCTTCTCACTTGGCATACATAACTTTTCTCCTGACCCTAAGGAAGATTTAACTAATCTTAATACTTTAATTAGCTCTTTCATTTCTTCAATAAGAATTGCAAATGGAGCGTCTGGTGTTCCTTGCTCTCTAGAGAAAGTTACATGTTTCTCTATAACTGTTGCTCCTAGAGAAACGGCACTAATAGATTTTATTTGATCAGTAAAATGATCGGAAAATCCAATAATCTTATTAAACTCTTTCTTTAAAGTATTAATAGCTAATAAGTTAGCATCTTCAGTAACTGGCGGATAGGCAGCTACACAATGCAGTAAGATTAAATCTTCACGATCAAAACCAATTTTTTGGATAGCTTTGTTAATTTCCTCTAAATTTGCCATACCCGTTGACAGTATTACTGGGACTTTAAAGGTAGATATTTTCTCTAGTAAATCGTAATAATTAATATCTGATGACGCTATCTTTATAGCACATACTCCAGATTTATGAATCAAATCAGCACTATCTTTATCAAATGGAGTTGAGATAAAATCAATTTTGTATTCATTACATTTCTGAGCCAGTACTGGATACCATTCCTGAGGAATTTCATATTGTTTCAGAACGGGAAGTGCTTTTGAATATGAAGGGGTATCTTTTTCAAAATCATAAATGTTATTTAATTTTTCTGATTTCCACGACTGAAATTTGACAGCACTCGCACCAGCCTGAGCACATTGCTTGATATATTCGCATGCAACATCTAGTGATCCACTATGATTTGAACCAACTTCAGCAATAAAATAAATATCTTCTTGGTTATCAAGGAATTTTCTCAAATTAGTCATTTGGATTTCTTTCTTTAATTAAGTTGAAGAGAGTTTCTGCCTTTGCCCAGTCTTCTTCGGTATCGATATCTTGTACTCGATATCTTGGTATGACTAGTGGAACAGATTTAGCTAAAAAAGGGTGCCTATTAGAAAACCAGGCTCCTTTTTTGCCTAAAGAAAACAAAGCTGCATCGTGATAGGACTCCTCTAGATCTTGAGATCTTGAATTTAAATAATGTGGTTCAAACATCTCTAATGTTTGACTCTTGCTTATTTTAAGTGCTCTTTGTATAGGAGATGGAAAGGTTGTTACAGGGATTACATAATCACAGTCTTTAGCATCTTTTATTATTTCAAAAGCTTTAGTAATGTCTTTAAAAGACAGGAATGGTGCAGTTGCATAGCAACAACATACAAGATCGACAGTAACATTTTTTTCTATGGCTAGAATAGCATGCTGCATTACCGGCATTAACCCTGTATGATCATCCGCCAACTCTGCCGAGCGCATAAAAGGCACCTCGGCCCCATACTCCTGCGCCACAGCAGCAATCTCTTCATCATCGGTTGACACAATCACCCGATCAAAACAACCACTGGCTAACGCAGCCTCGATTGACCAAGCAATCATCGGTTTACCACAAAACGGCTTAATATTCTTACGAGGAATACGCTTGCTGCCACCACGGGCAGGAATCACTGCCAAATTCATCTTTTTCCTCCTAAGCCAACACACTATCTCGTATTGCCACTACCACCTGCTCTTGTTGTTCCCTTGATAAATTTGGGTACAACGGCAAGGTAATAGCACACTGATAGAACAACTCAGCTTGTGGATAGTCCGCCGCGCCAGCGATCCCCTGCTGTTGATAATAGGGTTGGGAATAAATCGGAATGTAATGCAGATTCACACCCACACCACAAGCACGCAACGCCTCGAATACTTGGCGATGAGACACCCTTATCTGATCTAACTGCAAGCGGATAACATACAAGTGAAACGCTGAATATGTGTCAGGATGTTGCCACGGTAATACAATTGGCAACTCAGCCAATGCTTGATTGTAATAAGCCGCCTTCGCTTGTCGCTCGGTCACATACTCATCAAGTCGGCTTAGCTGGCTCAGTCCCAATGCCGCTTGCACATCCGTCATCCGATAATTAAATCCCAACGCAATTTGCTGGTAATACCACGGGCCATCGGGCTCATGCGTCATCCATGCAGGATCGCGAGTAATGCCATGACTACGCAATAAGGCCATCCGTTCAGCCAAAGCAGGCTGATTGGTCACGGCCATACCGCCTTCAGCGGTAGTGATGATTTTCACCGGATGAAAACTAAACACCGTGATGTCACTATAAGCACAGTTACCCACCGGAAGATCACGATAACGCCCCCCAATCGCATGAGATGCGTCTTCAATCACCTTAAAACCATATTGCTGGGCTAATTGGTGAATCGCAGCCATATCACACGATTGACCGCATAAATGCACAGGCACAACAATTTTTGGTAACCGCCCCACCTTTTCCGCCTGCGCCAGTTTTTCGGCTAAAGCAGGCACCGACAGGTTATAGGTAAGGGGGTCAATATCCACAAAATCAACCGATGCCCCACAATACAAAGCACAATTGGCCGAAGCAACAAAACTAATCGGGCTAGTCCACAACACATCACCCGCCCCGAGCCCCAACGCCAAACACGCAACATGCAACGCAGACGTGGCACTGTTCATCGCCACTGCATGTCGAACGCCGCAATAGTCGGCAATCGCCTGTTCAAACTGCGGCACTGTTGGGCCTTGCGTCAGAAAATCGGACTGTAAGACCGCAATCACTGCGTCAATATCGGCTTGGGTAATCTCTTGTCGGCCATAGGGAATCATGATTCAGCCTCGGCAACACGGTTGAAATCGATAATCTCTGGCACAGACATAAACACTGGGTTGGTACCCGAGTTGTACTCAAAACCTTGGGCAACCGGCACACCGTGTTCACCACTCGCATTCGTCTCGAAATGATTTTGACGACTGGCAAAGGTAATCGTTGGACGCAACACATAATGATCAGCAAATTCCAACGTCAAATGTGAGTCATCAGCAGGACACATAATCTCGTGCAATTTCTCGCCCGGGCGAATACCAATCACCCGTTGTTCTAAGTCAGGGGCCATCGCAGTAGCTAAATCCACGATACGAATCGATGGGATTTTAGGGACGAAGATCTCACCGCCGTACATGCGCTCGAAATTCTTCAGTACAAAATCCACCCCTTGCTGCAGCGTGATCCAAAAACGGGTCATGCGTACATCAGTAATCGGTAGATGATCGCTGCCTTGGGCAATCAGTTTTTGGAAAAACGGCACCACCGACCCCCGCGACCCGACGACATTGCCGTAACGCACCACGGAAAAACGGGTTGGGTGACCACCGGCCATATTATTCGCCGCCACAAACAACTTATCCGAGGCCAACTTGGTTGCACCATACAAGTTAATCGGGTTGGCCGCTTTGTCTGTTGATAGGGCAATCACCTTTTCCACATCATTGGCCAATGCAGCCCGAATGACATTTTCAGCACCGTGAATATTGGTCTTGATACATTCGGTGGGGTTGTATTCTGCGGCAGGTACTTGTTTGAGTGCGGCAGCGTGAATGACAAAATCGACATTTTGCATGGCTTGGGTCAGACGCTCACCATCGCGCACATCACCAATAAAGTAACGCATACAAGGATCGTTAAACTCTTGCTGCATCTCGAACTGCTTCAACTCATCACGCGAGTAGATAATCAATCTTGCAGGCTGATAGCGTTGCAACAAGGTTTTGACATATTTTTTGCCGAAAGAACCAGTACCGCCGGTGATCAAAATTGACTTGCCATTAAACATAGTAGATTTCCAAATCGCGCTATTGATACATTGTGTCTCTATCGGCGCAACATCGCTAAAACTTAATTGAACACGGACACAATCCCGCTAAAAGCCACAGTGGTGGGCCTTTAGCGAAAAATTGCATTTTTCTTGCGACAAGACGATACCATTAGACAATTGCTGCTGCGAAGGAAAACTGAAGATGCACCACTATGTTGAAAAGATGATGCTGGTTCCAGAATACTTGCCACAGTTCCAGTGCATAGGTCCCGATTGCGAAGACCATTGCTGTAAGGGATGGTATGTATCAGTCGATAAAAAAAGCTATCTTGCCCTAAAAGAAAGCAGCAATCCTGTTGTTGCGCCGTTGGTTGCACATGGCATCAGCCGTAACCGAGGCCCACAAGCAGGAGAACGACAATATGCAAAAGCCAAACAAGATGAAGAAACCGGCTGCTGCATCATGTTTTCTACAGACAAACTGTGTCATATCCAAAAAGAACTTGGCGAAGGCTATCTGCCGCATACCTGTTCTATCTATCCTCGCTATACCCGACAGCTATTCGGTATCTATCAACAAAGCCTGACATTTTCCTGTCCAGAAGCAGCGCGTAAAGGGTTGATGCTGACCGAGCCCATGCAATTTGTTGAAGCCAAGATACGGGTACGCGAAGAGCTGATTGAAAAAACGGTTACCAAACATGCAGAAGATGCAGCGTTGGCCAACGATATCCGTTTTTTCTGTATCAACCTACTGCAACACCGTACCATTCCACTATGGCAACGCATCGCTGTCTTGGGCTATTTCTGTGAACAGGCCGACCAACTACGCCAACAGAACCAACACGCCAACATCCCACAATTAATTGAATCTTTAATTGATTCACTGGGCACAGAAGAATGGCCGCAGTTATTCGCCGCTATTCAGGCTAATATCAGCGATAAAGTGAATGCAGCACTTTCGCTATTGCTGTTACAACAGCTACGTTCAAGTGCAGAGTACTATAGGAAAGTCTTGGGTTTGGTACTGACCAGCTTAGGTGTTGAGGAAGATAAATTTGATATTGCTAAGAGCACTGCCCGTTATCAAGCAGCGTTAGAACTGGGTGCGCGGGATTTTCTAATACAACATGAGTTCATATTAGAAAATCTGTTGGTTAACGATGCCTTTACCAACGGCTTTCCTTTTGCTTCCGGTAAATCATGGTTTGATGGTTGGCTGTGGCTGTTTGCTTTTTATGAGATGGTAGTTTGCTCGTGGGTTGGATTATTTGCCAGCTTTGGCCAAAAAATGGATACCGATACCGCTGTCACCGCTACCCAATCACTGGTTAAATCATTCCAACACGCCCCCGATGCTTATAAAAAGATGATCGTTGATGTATTTAAGCAAAAAGGATTCTCAACCCTAGCCAACAACTTACCGCTGTTAAAACCAGAATAACGCAGCTGAATCAGGTGGGCACAACAGCAGTGCCCACCCTATCAACGTTCATCAGAGATTTTTTTGGGTGGATAAGCATAGCGCACCCAACAAATCACTCAGCCAAATTCAGTGCAGGTAATCCGGTAAAATCACAATGGCTTTAATTACAAAGGGTTTTTCAAGCAATATTTTCCTGAAAGCCTGCTATAAATAATCAATACGGTTTTCGTTGTTAAACGATGGGTTTCTGTTTTTTATAACAACGGTGAAGAAGGTTGTGGATGCGCTACGCTTATCCACCCTACACCAGCTTAGTCCCGAGCTAAAAAAAGACTTGGAATAAATCATGGAATACGAATTCACCTTGAAATTCAAAATCCCGTCAGATCCAGTTGATGAGCTAATAGAAAAACTTGCCGAAGCTGGTTGTGATGATGCATTAATTGGAATAGGAACACCAGGCAAAATAGCACTTGAATTCATTCGTGAATCAACATCGGCTAAACAAGCAATTATTAGTGCAATCCGTGATGTTAAATCAGCTATTCCAGATGCTATGTTAATTGAAGTTGGCTCAGAGTTAGTTTGGTAGGGTGGATAAGCGTAGCGCATCCACCAAATCACTTCCAAATATAGTGCAGGTGATCCAGTAAAATCACAATAGCTTTAATTACAAAAGGCTTTTCAAGCAATATTCGCCTGAAAGCTTGCCGTAAATAATCAATATGATTTTCGTTTTTAAACCATGGTTTTCTGTTTTTTGTAACAACGGTGAAGAAGGTTGGTGGATGCGCTGCGCTTATCCACCTTCCACCGAAATCAGCCAGCTTAGGATAATGGTGGGCACAAGAACGGTGCCCACCTATTTTTTTGACACAACTGGCGAGTTAATTCGCTGCGGTTTTTAAACTCTCATCCCGTAATGCACGGCGCAGGATTTTACCGACATTGGTTTTCGGTAATTCAGCGCGAAACTCGATATGTTTCGGCACCTTATACCCCGTGAGATTCGCCTTGCAATGTTGCAACACATCAGCCTCGGTCAGCGCAGGGTCTTTCTTCACCACAAACACCTTCACCACCTCACCCGACTTCTCATCCGGCAAACCAATACATGCCACCTCCAACACCCCCGGATGCGTCGCCACCACATCCTCAATCTCGTTCGGGTACACATTAAACCCCGACACCAAAATCATATCCTTCTTGCGATCAACCAACTTCACGAACCCATCTGCGGTCATCATCGCCATATCACCCGTCGCCAAGAAACCACGACTATCAATCACCTTCGCCGTTTCCTCTGGACGGTTCCAATACCCCTTCATCACCTGCGGGCCTCGAATCCACAACTCACCCGCCTCACCTTCTGCCACCGGCTGCCCTTCGGCATTGCGAATTTCAATCTCAGTCGAAGGCACAGGCACCCCAATCGTCCCGTTATATTCCTTTAAATCGAGCGGATTGATACACGCGGCAGGACTGGTTTCTGTTAAACCATACGCCTCAATCAATGGCACACCGGTGACCTGCTTCCACTTATCCGCCACCGCCTTTTGCACTGCCATCCCCCCACCTAATGCCAAACGCCAAGTTGAAAAATCGACAGTCTTAAACTCAGGGTGATTTAACAAAGCATTAAATAAGGTATTAACCCCTGTCATCGCGGTCACTGGGTATTTCTTAATCTCCTTGATAAAGGCTGGAATATCGCGTGGATTGGTAATCATGATATTCAAGGCGCCGATCTCGGTGAAGATCATCAAATTCGCTGTCAACGAGAAGATGTGATACAGCGGCAAAGCCGTGACAATCACCTCTTGCCCTTCCCGCACCACCGGCTTCACCCATTCGCCGGCCTGTAACATATTGGCGACAATATTACCGTGGGTCAGCATTGCCCCTTTCGATACCCCTGTCGTACCGCCGGTGTATTGCAAAAACGCAATATCATCATGGGTTAATGACACTTTTTGATAAGGTTGTTTATCGCCTTTTTTCAAAGCATCAGGAAGGCGGATAACGTTGGCCAATTGCCAATTCGGTACCATCTTCTTCACATGCTTGACGAAAAAATTCACAATCAACGATTTAGGGAACCCTAACAAATCACCAATCGAGGTCACGATAATGTTTTTGACCCTGTGCGCGACAAGCCCCGCCGTTCAGGGCGGGGAAGGATAGCGCGGACGGCGTAGCCGTCGAACACATTGCGGCGATACTTCGCCACAAAGACCAAATGGACGTGCATCTTGAACACGCAGTGCCGACTGCGCCTAATATCGTTGTCATCTCTCATAGACCAAAGTATCATTGATTCATGCAACGACTTCAAGCCTTCAAATACGAACTGGTGCCAGACGGCCATCAGGAGCGGCAGATGCGCCGCTTCGCTGGCTCGTGCCGGTTC
>NZ_ATVC01000037.1 GCF_000420525.1 Aquaspirillum serpens DSM 68 | reverse complement strand
CCGAACTGCCGCACAGGCAGCTTAGAAAATCGGTCTAACTGCTTTGCAGTCATACAACAGCCGAACTGCCGCACAAGCAACTTAGAAATAGGGAACTGTGACTCTGCCTCAATATGAAACCCGAACTGCCGAATAGGCAGCGGAATCATCCGACAAACAATAAAAAAAGGGCTTGGAAATTATCCAAGCCCTTTTCAGATGGTGGAGCTGGCGGGAATTGAACCCGCGTCCGAAAGTCCTCTACGGTGAGATCTACATACTTAGCCGTGTCATTTGGATTTAACCAAAGAACCCGCCGACGGGCAGGCTGGTTTTTGGCGAGTTACCTAAAAGTTTCGCTGAGAGTCAAGTAACCCGACCAACAGCTAGCTGATGAAAAATGACACTGCAGCGGTTTGACCCACCCGACCCATCAGCAGATCGTTGCAGTGTCTAGCGGCGATTAAGCGGCTAGAGCGTAAGTTTCGTCGTTTGCGACTATTTTTTTTCAGCGTTTTACGGGGTATCTGAAATCCCGGTATGCCCCCATCCGCTTTGCAACCCCCGTCGAAACCAAGTCAGCCCCGAAAACTGGATCATGCAAGCGCATGTGAAGAGAAGGATTATAGCCCTAACTTGGGCAACAAAGCCAGTAAATCAAGTGGTGCCGCAATCGAAAAATCCGCCTGCCACAAATCTGGTTGTTCATCTGCCGCAATATAGCCATACCGCGCCAGCACCGTTTTCATTCCTGTAACCTGTCCGGCCTGAATATCCCGCTCCGCATCACCCACATACCAACACTGCTCCGTCGCACAACCCACCTGTGCAGCAGCATGACGCATCGGCGCAGGGTCGGGTTTGGGGACACCAACAGTATCACCACTGACTACCACCGCCGGTGGTACGGTAAAGCCTAACTCAGGCACCAAACGATCGGTAAACCGCATCGGTTTATTGGTGACAATCCCCCACGCTAAACCCTGTTCAGCCAAAGCCTCAATCAGTGGATTGACACCATCAAATAACACCGTATCCACAGCGAAGTGTTCATCATACAAATCTAAAAATCGTTGCCGCAGTGGTTCAAACTCTGGGTGGTCGCGGTCGATACCAAACCCCAACCGAATTAAACCTCGGGCACCGTGGCTGGCAATGGGGCGAATGGCGGCATGGGGTTGTGGTGGGCGATCGTGTTCAGCTAACAACGCATTTAATGCCCAACCCAAATCTAGCGCGGTATCGGCTAAGGTGCCATCGAGATCAAACAACACCGCAGTGAAAGACGCGCTCATGCCGACAATCCTTTTAGCTGCCCCAAGAATAGGCGATACGCAGGGTTATCGGTTTCTTCAATATAGGGATAACCGAGGTTTTCTAAGAAATGCTGAAAATCAGCCAATTCATTCTGTGGCACCTGCACCCCCACCAACACACGACCATAGTCGGTGCCGTGATTGCGGTAGTGGAACAGGCTAATGTTCCAATCCGTACGCATGGCCGCCAAAAATTTCATCAATGCACCGGGCCGCTCGGGGAACTCAAAACGCAACACACGCTCATTCAATGCCGGTGCATGGCCACCCACTAAATGGCGAATGTGCAGTTTTGCCAGTTCGTTGTCTGTTAAATCCACCGCAGCAATACCGCTGGCAGCCAACTCATTCAGAATCACGTCGGTATCGCGGCGGTCTTCAATTTGCACCCCGACAAACACATGCGCCTGACTGGCATCGCCATAACGATAGTTAAATTCGGTGATATTGCGGCGACCGACTAAGGAACAGAATTGCTTAAAGCTACCAGGTCGTTCGGGAATCGAGACCGCAAAAATCGCTTCACGTTGTTCGCCCAACTCCGACCGTTCAGAAACATGCCGCAAACGATCAAAGTTCATATTGGCGCCACAGGCCACCGCGACCAAGGTTTGGTTTGCCAGCTCTTCACGCTCAACATAGGCTTTTAGTCCAGCTAAGGCTAAAGCACCGGCGGGTTCTAAAATCGAGCGAGTGTCTTCAAACACATCTTTGATTGCTGCACAAATGGCATCGGTATCGACACGGATAATTTCATCTAATAAATCACGACAGAGGCGGAAGGTTTCTTCACCCACCAATTTCACCGCCGTACCATCGGAAAACAAACCAACATCTTTTAATTCAACACGATGACCGGCTTCGATTGAACGCGCCATCGCATCAGAATCATAGGTTTGCACCCCAATCACACGGATCTCTGGTTTGAGCCGCTTGATATACGCTGCCACCCCAGCAGCCAATCCACCGCCACCAATCGCCACAAATACGGCATGAATTGGCCGCGTGTGTTGGCGCAAAATTTCCATGGCGATAGTGCCTTGCCCAGCAATCACATCAGGATCGTCAAAGGGTGGAATATACGTTGCGCCGGTTTTACGGGTCAGTTCAACCGCATGTAAATAGGCATCAGAATAAGAATCGCCATGCAACACCACCTTGCCACCGCGCCGGCTGACAGCATCGATTTTGATTGCAGGTGTGGTCTGTGGCATCACAATCGTGGCTTCACAGCCCAGCTTTTGTGCCGACAGCGCCACGCCTTGAGCATGGTTGCCGGCGCTGGCGGTAATCACACCACGGGCTAACTCTTGGCTACTGAGTTTAGCCATTTTGTTATAAGCACCGCGAATTTTGAACGAGAATACCGGTTGAAGATCTTCACGTTTTAATAAAACGGTATTGCCAATGCGGCGAGATAGATTCGGTGCAGGATCAAGCGGGGTTTCCGTTGCGACATCGTACACATGGGATGTCAGGATACGTTCAAGATAATCTGTGATCATGATAGTCAGCAAAAGAGGTGAACAAATTGTGCAGTTGCAACAAGCATAACAGGATTTTGTTGTGTCGATGGCCAAATAGCTGACGAAATTGCACGATGCCAGCTGTAAATTTTCATTAAAATTATCAAGATTAGTTAAAATGTCTCTTTTACAAGAAACTTGGTTTTGGGTGTGGATTATTGCAGCACCGATTATCACGGTGATAGGTATTTTGGCGCGGTTGGCGCGACGCGAACCGCCGCCTCGTTTGCCACCCACCA
Source organism: Aquaspirillum serpens DSM 68 (assembly GCF_000420525.1). GTDB lineage: Bacteria > Pseudomonadota > Gammaproteobacteria > Burkholderiales > Aquaspirillaceae > Aquaspirillum > Aquaspirillum serpens. Next base: position 24,353 of record NZ_ATVC01000037.1, on the reverse strand, counting down.
CAAAACTACCCCCAACAGAAGAGGACGACTAAACTGGCGGCTTTATGTGCCTGAGTTTGAGAAAGGATGACCATGTTTTTTCCACAACGCAGCTTTCCCGCCACCCGTTTTCGTCGGATGCGACGGGATGATTTTTCACGCCGCTTAATGCGTGAAAACACGTTAACCAGCGATGACCTCATTTATCCGGTGTTTGTATTGGAAGGCAACGGACGGCGGGAAGCAGTCAGTTCGATGCCTGGGGTATATCGGCAAAGTATTGATGAGCTATTAAAAACGGCTGCCGAAGCAGTCGCCTTGGGCATTCCAGCATTAGCTTTATTTCCGGTGATTGAATCGGGCAAAACCCCCGATGGTGATGAGGCATACAACCCAGATGGATTGGTACCGCGCACCGTGAAAGCCCTAAAACAGGCTTTTCCTCAGCTGGGTGTCATCACCGATGGCGCACTCGACCCTTATACCAGTCATGGTCAAGATGGCCCGATTGACGAAAATGGCTATGTCTTAAACGATAAAACCGTATCAATTTTGATAAAACAGGCGCTATGTCATGCCGAAGCAGGGGCAGATGTGGTTGCGCCCTCGGACATGATGGACGGTCGCATTGGTGCGCTGCGTCATGCGCTGGAACAGGCTGGACATATTCATGTGCGGATTTTGTCGTATGCTGCCAAATACGCCTCTGCTTTTTATGGCCCGTTCCGTGATGCAGTTGGCTCGGCAGGTAACCTCGGCAAAGCGGATAAAAAAACCTATCAGATGGATCCTGCCAACCTCAATGAAGCCTTGCATGAAATCGCAGCCGACTTGCAAGAAGGGGCGGATATGGTGATGGTGAAACCTGGGATGCCATATTTAGATGTAATCCGGCGAGTGAAAGATGAGTTTGCTGTACCGACTTACGCTTACCAAGTGTCAGGCGAATATGCCATGCTCAAAGCAGCCGCCCAAAATGGCTGGCTAGATGAAGAAAAAGTCATGTTAGAGAGCCTAATGGCCTTCAAACGTGCTGGGGCAGATGGGATTTTGACCTATTTTGCCTTAGATGCCGCACGCGCCTTACAAAGTCGAACCGCCTGAGGATATTGGTTATGACCACCACTCACACCCGCCCCCAATCGACCCAATTGCTGATGTGGCAACGCCTAGCCAGTGTTGCGCTGTTGGTATTGGTACTCGGGCAGATGCTGGGTTGGTGGTCATCGATGGCGCTACAGCGTTTAGAATGGCTGAGCTATGACCTACGGGTGCAGGCTACTCTATCCGGTGCAAAAGACCCCTCGCTGGTCATTATTGATATTGATGAAAGAAAATAGTTTGAAAGAAGTCGGCCAATGGCCGTGGTCACGAGAAAAAGTAGCTGAATTGGTCGCTGCTTTATTTGAGCGGGAACAGATCAGTTTATTGGGTATGGATACTGTGTTTGCCGAGGCAGAAGGTGATGTTTTAGCCCAGCGTTGGCAACGCCATCAAACCCGCCATCCGCAGTTAGCCAATATCCCGCCGCCGCCGTCAGGGGATGAAGTTTTCGCCGATACACTCAAACGCTATCCGGTGGTGATGGGGTATTACTTTCAAACTCGTAAAGCAGCAGGCGACCCCGATTCATCTGGAGGCCTACCCTCTCCAGTTTCAATGACCAATCCACCGGCACAATTGCAACAAATTGCTTGGCCGCAACCAGAGCGCTACACCGGCAACCTCAAACTATTGCAGCAAGCCGCCGCCGGTGGCGGTTTCTTTGACAATCCGATGGTGGATGACGATGGTGTGTTTCGGCGAGTGCCGTTGTTACAACGCTGGCAGGACGGTTGGTACCCTAGCCTACCCTTGGCAATGTTTCATCAGCTATTGGGGCAACCGGCGATTACTGCAGAAATTGTGCAGGGCGGAGGCCAAGCGCAGTTAGAGGCCCTTGATGTTGGCGGCTTTCGGATTCCGGTCGATGGTCATGGCGCAGTGCTTGTACCGTACTTTGGTCAGCGTGGTCATTTTGACTATATCCCTGCGGCAGATGTCTTGGCTGGACGGGTCAAAGCAGGGCGATTAAATGGTGCAGTGGCAATTCTTGGTTCCTCTGCCCCCGGTTTGTTAGACCTACGGGCCACCCCAGTACAAAGCGTGTATCCCGGGCCAGAAATTAACCTGAGCGTATTGGCTGGCTTATTACAGCAAAACTTCCGATCTGCACCGCCGTGGGTGTTTGGAGCGGAGTTTATGGCTTTACTCTCGCTGGGTCTGGTCATGACTTGGCTCTACCCAAAACTGTCTGCTCTGCCTTTATTTAGCGGTAGTTTGGTTTTATTGGCGGCGTGGGTTGGGGGCAATCTGTGGGCATGGCAACAAGGGTGGCTGTTGCCGCTTGCGTCTGGCTTGGTGTTACTGATTGGGCTGATGCTGTTACATCTATTGTTTAACCTATGGCGAGAAAGTCGCGAGAAAAGCTGGGTAACACAGTGTTTTGGGCAGTATGTCCCACCTGAGTTGGTGGAAGACATGATGGATAAACCAGAGGCGCTGGGCTTGGAAGGCGAAGAACGTGAACTGACGGTGTTGTTTTCTGATGTACGTGGTTTCACCAGTTTTTCCGAGAAAATCCCACCGGCCCAGTTAACAACGGTGATGAACCGCCTGTTATCGCCACTCACCCGCGCCATTCACGATCATCGGGGCACGATTGATAAGTATATGGGCGATGCCATTATGGCGTTTTGGGGGGCGCCGCTGCGCGATACCGACCACGCCCGCCATGCCCTAGAAGGGGCATTTGCAATGCAAAAAGCCTTACATGACATCAATCGTGAATTTACTGCCGAGGGTTTACCCGCGCTGGCGATGGGTATTGGTCTAAACAGTGGGCCAATGAACGTCGGCAACATGGGCTCAAACTTCCGGATGGCGTATACCGTATTGGGGGATAACGTCAATCTCGGGTCTAGGATCGAAGGCCTCACCAAACCCTATGGGGTATCAATTTTAGTCAGTGAAACCACTGCTGCTTTAGTCCCCGATTGGTCGTATCGACAAGTGGACAAAGTCCGCGTAAAAGGCCGCAGTCAACCGGTATGGATTTTAGAACCGCTTGGCCCTAGCAACAGTCTTACCGCCACACAACAACAGCAACTACAGCAACACCAAGCTGCACTGCAGGCGTATCACCAAGGCCAATTTGCCGAAGCACAGCATATATTTGCTGCGTTGTACGAACAAGATAGCCATAACAAATTGGCCGCGATTTATCTGGAACGCGCACAACATTACTTATCCACTCCACCCGCAGCTGATTGGGATGGGGTTTGGACACACACTGAAAAATAAGTACATCAGGAGTTGACGTTGATTGACGAACAAGCTGCCCTGCAAGATTTATTGCAAAAAGGGATACGTTTACCACCCCAGCCAGACATTTTGCTCGAGCTGAATGAACGGATGCAGGATGGCAATTATGACGCGGCTTCGCTCGCCACTTTGATTGCACGGGATGCCGGTATTTCAGGCATGTTATTTAAAGTGGCAGCCAGCCCGCTTTTTTGTCGTGCTAGTGCACCTGATACCCTAGAAAAGGTTTTGGTGCGGCTAGGCCTCAAGCAAACGATTAACTTGGTGCGTGCTATCGCTATCTCGAATAAAGTACCTGCTGCCAGCCGTCTAGCATTTCATCGCTTTTGGACCCGTTCGCGAGAAATTGCACAATTAGCCGCGATTATTGCGGAAGATCGGGTAACGGTCTGTAATATTTTTCCCGATCAGGCATACATGACAGGGATTTTCTTGGAATGTGGTGTGCCGGTATTGATGCAACGCTTCCCTGACTACGCCAATGCACTCTTGGCAGAAGGTTTTGATCAGCCTTCGGTGAAAGAGGAAGATAAGCGGTTTAATGTCGATCATTGCACGATTGGCTATTTAGTCGCTCGCCATTGGCGGTTGCCTAATTTCGTGGCGCAGGCCATTTTGCGTTATAACGAAGTGCCACATGAAGATTTAGGCGAAGTTCGTACCGTTGTCGCGATTTTGCAGTTAGCAATTCATTGCCATGCTGATATTCACCGCAGCAGTAATCCAACATGGGATACCGTTGGCGCGGACGCTTTAGATGAGCTTGGTCTACGACAAGCAGCGCTAACAGGTTATATGGCAGATATTCGAGAAGCGTTTTTGTTGAAGGGGATTTAAATAAAAAGGAGCCGGACTTGGCTCCTTTTTATTTTTCATTTTATCTATTGAAAATAGCGATGCCTTGTACCTTTGTTGCATCAATTTCTTTTATTAACTCAATCTTTGTTGCCAATACTTGAGCATCAACACCTAAAAAGCGGCCTTTAATATTTCCTTGAGTTAAAAACTCGCTAGTGCCTGTGGCAGCAGGTGCAAGGCTAACATCTAAAGGAATACCCGAATTTTTTTGCAAATTAGCAAGACTTTGGTTAGTATTAGTTAACTTATAATCAATACTACTAGGCATTGAGAAACTCAAATCCGTACTCACTTTCTGAGTGGCAAAATTAGCAGTAATCGAACCTGCAGATAAACTCCCTTCACTGAAGGATGAACCAGACGGAATTAAGTTATACGTAAACTCGCCAGTTGTCGGTAAATTGGTTGTTAAAGGTAGGGTTGTATTTATCACATAAAGATTATCTGATAGAGCAGTCCAACCAGAAGATCTAGTTGAATCAGTTGTATATCCAAAAGATGATCCCTCCCAAATACCCCAAGAAATATTATGAGTAATTGTATCAGTACCACTGCCACTCACAACGGTGGTTGAGCGATAAGAGGCAGGTATCGCTTGTAGAGGGGCAGTATCTTCTGTTGTTGCATAGTAACGCTTACTTCCCTCAATATCGTCAAATCTAATTTTATAATCTGGCTTATCCAACTCTAAAACAAAGTTCTTATATGGCGATGGTAGTGTAGGTGTACCATAAAATAATGCAGAACCATTTAATATAACAGTCGGTTCTGTACCTTCTCCGCCCCCTGATTTATACAACTCCAACATAGAAACAACACCATCAACATCAACTGGTGAAGCAGAATCTGGACTCTCTGACTTACCAATCAATCCTAAATTGATAGAGTGATATTTATAACCAACAAAATCAGAACCAAAATAATCCATATAGGCTGTTAAATTTGTTGATCCAGCTGAGGGCATTTCGTTATTAAACGTAAATGTACCTGTATAACCCGAAACTCCTGGTGCATTATTCACAGAAATTAAACCTGAAAATGACCCAGTATCTCCAAATTTAATTTTTACCCAAGAATCCTGACCAACACTTGATTTCCAAACACCATTTTCATACAGCTTCCCACTCGCTTTTAAGAAAAAAACCTTCTCTCCAGATATAGGTATATTTTCTGTGTTTAGAAGATCTACGTTTGATGTAATAAAGTGGTTTTCGTATGGCAAGGGACCATCAGTTAGATAATCACCCTTAAAAAGCCCTCCCTGACCATAATATCCCCATGATACATGATATTTTTTATCATCAGTTCCACCAAACGAAATTTGGCCGCTCTGTTGTAGTTCTGAGGACTTTCCCCATACAACATTATATAAGGATGATTCAGTATTTATAGTTTTATTTGGATCATAAACATAAAAAGAATCCTCTTCTTTTTTAGTAAAAAGAAAAGTGCCATAGGACTCAAATAATTTCTCCCCAGAAGAAACAGAAGGGTTTTGTATGTAAAATTCAAAAGAGAGCGGGATGGCGTTTGGAGTAGAAGCGCCAGCTATACCACCTTTTATCTTTAAAGTACCTTTAAGGTAATCTGGAAACTCAGTACTTTCTCCAGTGATACCATTAGAACTGTACAAATCCTCAACCGTTAAAGAACCATTAAAAACAGGTAAAACAGGTGAGGACGTGCCACGGTAGATTCCAATTTTTGGCTTTATATTAAAACTTTGAGAAGAGAAATCAATATATATTTTTGATTCACCATCAACAGAAAAATTCGAATCGGTTTTCGTAAAAACAATTGATTTAGAATCAACCCAGAATGCTTTAACACCTAAACCTCTTATACCATAGTCGGTATTTGTTGATTCAAATGTTGATACGGGTAAAATTTTCTCGGCAATAATATAGTGATAATTTCCAGCATTACCTGCCGCAGCTGATGTAATATATTCTCCCCCTCGGTAATATCCCCAATAAATTTTATTTGTTGTATCTGACCCTATCCCGTAAGCTTGTTTACCTGCCAATGGTTCAAATACCGCAGCATCAGCAGCAGTTTTACCAGGAATACTCGTCAAAACAGGCTTATTATCCTGAAGCTTAAAAGTTGGCATCCCAATATCAACGCCGGGTTGACTGATATTGGATGAATTAGCTGTGGGCAGTGGCTCATTTGGCCCTCCCTCGCCATTTTCACCATTCGACAGAGGACGAACTCGACCCGCCATCGGTTCGACTGCAGGGACTGCAGGTCCAGTAATTGACATCACCCCGCTATCACTGTTTAAGACTGGGAGGGGTGTAGATGGGGAGGGAATAACTGGTTCTGTTGGCGGTAGCTCTGGGGTCGGAATGGGGGTAGGAATAGGTTCTGGTATTGGTTCTGGAACCGGAGTTGGCACGGGTACTGGTGTGGGAACAGGAACAGGCGTTGGCTCTGGAGTCGGAATGGGAGTAGGTACGGGTACAGGGGTCGGAACCGGTTGTGGAACCGGAGTTGGCACAGGTACTGGTGTTGGGACAGGCGTAGGTGGTGTGGTATTTTGCAAGCGCCCTAGTTGACCCGAGATTAATGCTTCCTGTGTCGCACCGGTCAAGATAGATTGTGGCCCCCCGTCCTGACCAAACTGGTCACCCGCTCTAGGTGTATTTCCCTGATCGGGTTGGGGTGCCGGTGGTAAATCTGACGGAGGGTTGGTTGCGGGTGAACCACTGTCACCGCTACCACCACCGGAGCCACCACCACCGCCACTTACGCCCCCTTGATTATGACTGCTGCTTTGTTGATTGACGTTCGCTGGCACTGTTTGATCTGAATTCTCAAACAGACGAATAAACTGCGGTGCCAGTTGTGGCACACTCTTGGCATCAGGTACATACACCACATCCCCCGCTACCATCGGCAAACTGCCGCCCCCCGAGGTTAATTCAGCACGACCTGTCGTCACCAAGGCATAAGTACCCGGTGCCACATCCGGTAATTCAGGCAAACCTTCTGGCGGGACATAAATCAAACCAATCACTGTGCCACGAATCCCCATCGTCGCCACTGGTGTGCTAAATGTCACATTAGCCGGCACTCGCTTACCTACTGCGCCGGTAATTGCACGCAAACTGCCTTTTAATAAGGTAGACGCTTGCTTTTCCGTGTTGGGATTGTTGGGATTTTCTTTATATTCATCAATGCGGTATTCCGTGCCGGGGCGCAAAGCAACCAAGGTACCGTCGGTAAATTTCACCTGTGCCGAGCCCGCCGATCCTGTCCGCACCAGCTCTTTGGTAAACAATTGCGCACCACGAGCCGCAGGGCGTTCTTTATTTTTAACGTCAATAATTTTGACTTCGCCATGCACAAACAACAGATTTGCCGCAGGATCATTAGCAGCAAACGCCATGCTGCTCGATAGTGCTAATAACAAACAACCAGATAATAAACGTAAGCTATGACCCGAACGGCCACGCAGAGGAACCAAGGAAAGGGCGAGGGCGGTATTCATAAGGCAATCTCTTTACATCAAAAGAAGAAGGTGCTGGACAACTGCATCAGGTTTTGACGATAGGTATAAAAATCGAGGTTAGAGGTTTGGTGGCGACTTTGGCCACGCAACGCCCAATGCCAAGTCGGTGTGGCATACCATGTCCAGTTAGCACCATATTCAAAAACAGTATCTCGGCGAGAAATATCACTTCGGCTTTTGTTATAGAGCGTACCAGCAAGATAATCACGGTCGTGTCGAACATCTGCGACATGAAAATCTAAGCCGAGGCGGTGTTGTTGGGTCAATTGATGTTCAAGGCTAAAATTGGCACGAACACGGAAAGCATCACCGTTGATGCGTTTTGCATCAGCTAATTCTTTTTCTGTTTCTAAGCTGGCTTCCCACACCGTGCCACTGGTGGGGCGATAACGAATACCCAACATGCCCCACGGCGCACGATAGCTATTGATACTTTCTTCAAAATCAAAATCACGCACGCCTAATTCGCCGTACCACAGCCACTTATCATCGACATCTAATGCTTGCTGCCAGCGCACCGCCACCCCCTGATGGGTGCGATAACTTTCACCATCCAACCATAATTGGCTAGCTTCAACGGCAAAGCGCAAACTGCGTTCAGCGGAAAATTCAGCGTTGTATTCCCCGCGCACTTGTACGATATCCATATCGTATTGCTTGGCAAATTGGTCTTGGTTACGCCGCGCCAACGCCGATACGCTGGCCGACATCCAATCGCCATTGCTCAGTGGGAATTTTTGCCAATAGGCAAAACGGGCATTAGCAAAGTTGCTGCCACTTGGGGCAAGCGGAATCGGTAAATTAAAGACTGGAAGCAGTAAAGTCGTGGCGGGATAGCTACTGACGTTGCTGTCATAGCCGACATCCAGCCCCACCATCACCACCCGCGTTTCAAACTTTTTTCCTTCTCGGCGCTGGTCAATAATGTTGCGATACTGTGCCAAAGCTTCACGAGCCGCAGGGGGCGGATTGAGCTTTTCGACTTGTTTAATTTCATGCTCGGCCAGCGAATCCATATTCTGTTGCAGATAAGCGGGGATCAACTCCATTCTGGCGCCAGCATGATTAGGGTTTTTATCGATCACCCGTTCTAACGCAAAAATTGCATTAGCGTAATCAGCATCGCGCAGATATGCCACGCCTAGCCAATAATCAAAATCGGGATCGCCAGCAAACTGAGCTTCTGCGCTCTTTAAGCGTGAAATGGCTGATTTATACTCACCTTTCTTAATCTCTTCCATTGCTGGATTTAAACGATCGTTTAAATTATCTGCTGTTGCAATGGGGACATAGCTGAATAACAACAGGGCAGCACATAAGCAAGACAAACGGCTTCGCATGGCAATTCATTCCAGAAAAGAAAAAATCAGGCAGAGGCTTTATTGAGCACTAATTCCATTCCGTGATGCAACAAGGTATAACAAGATTCAGCAAAATAATGCTGTAATTGTTGTGTGATTTCCTCAGTTTGTGAGGGCTTTAAATGAGAAATCCACAATGGGCAAGGATGTTGCATTTTTTCATACAAATCAAATAATGACTTTGGCGTAATGTGTTTTGATAAATGCGCTAAATCAGCTAAACGATCTGAGAAAGCACATTCAATCATCAAAGCATCCAAACGTCCCAAACGATTTAAGGTATTCAGCAAACTGCTATTAGCAGTGGTATCACCAGTAAAGGCAAACCGCACACCATCGGCTTCAACCATCCACCCACAACATGGCACCACATGTTCAACCAAAAATGGGATTAAGGTCAGTTCTTCAGACGCTAAAGGATGCGGATAGGTGACAGGATGCAGGGTTAATACCGGATGTTCTGCGTTGGGCAACACAGTAAAGTCGGGCCACACCGACCAATTAAAGATATGCGTCTTTAAAACAGAAATAACCTCAGGTAAGGCAAAGACTTCAATCGGTTTTTGCAAAAATTCATAACAGACATCAATCAATAATGGCAAAAATGCAATATGATCTAAATGTGCATGAGTTAAAAATATTCTTTTAATTTTCCTCAATTCTTCATTGGGCAAATTCCCTAAACCACTTCCCGCATCGATGAGCGTATGGTCATTGATACGTAGGCAGGTGGTGTATAGTCCTTTTCCAATTCCTCCACTGGCGCCAAGTATTTCAATTTTCATCATCATTCCTGATTGTTTTTTGCCACAGCGCCTGTAAGCCCGGTAGATTATTCAAATCAACTTCGTCAATTTGTTCCGGTTGCAGGTATTTTTCAGCATATTGCAAATACACTTTCTCACCGACAAATACGGCGAATAACTCTGGGTCAAGATGTTGGTCTTCGACCATGCGTCCCATAATGGTCAACGCCATCGACAGCGGCATCGGCTTTTTATAGGGCCGTTCATGGGCGGTCAGGGCTTCAAAGACATCGGCAATCCCCATAATGCGCGCCGGTACCGACATCTGTTCTCGAGTTAAACCACGGGGGTAGCCTCGACCATCCATTCGTTCATGGTGACCACACGCATATTCAGGCACACGGCGCAGATGTTTTGGAAAGGGGAGCTGTTCGAGCATACTGATCGTCATTACCATATGCCCTTCCATGATTTTTCTTTCCTCAGCATTCAATGTCCCTTTGCGAATACTGAGATTCATTAATTCATCTTCGGTTAACGCGGTGAGACAGTCTCCGGCCATATTGACCCAACAACGTGCAGCAATCTGTTGAAGACGGGCTAAATCTTCATCACGCATAAACTCACCGCCCTTGTTGCTGCGTTGCAAAAAGGCAAAATCAGCAGCCAACTGCGCCATTTCATGCTGTAACGGTGTTTCATCAGGTAACGGCAAGCCCTGTTGTGCCGCCTGAACACAACGTTGCAGATGTGCGATTTCTAGATCACGGCATAAGATTTCAATGCGCAATGCCACCATATCAATACGGTCGATAAACGCTTCTAACTTGGTGGATTTCTCCATCACATGATGTGGCGTGGTGACTTTGCCACAATCATGTAGCCAAGCGGCGGTGGTTAACTCGTAACGATCGGCTTCTTGTAGCGCAAAATCGGCCAACCCAGGTAAATCAGACTGACTGGCGGCTTCGGCAAGCATCAGCGTTGCTTCGGGGACGCGGCGGCAATGGGCGCCGGTATGAGGCGATTTCGCGTCAATCGCACTGGCTATCACCTGCACAAAGCTATCAAACAAATTGCGTAACTCAGCAATGAGGCGTTGATTGGTCAGGGCAATGGCTGCTTGCGAGGCCAAAGATTCAGCAATCTCTTGGTCGGTGCTATCAAAGGCAATCGCTTTGCCGGTTTCATCCAATTTGTTAATCAATTGCAAGACGGCCATCGTCTCGCCTTCGTGATTACGCAGTGGAATAGCTAAGAAAGAGCATGAGCGGTAGCCGGTACGCTGATCGAAGGCCTTAGTGCCAGCAAAATCAAAACCCTGTTCGGTATAGGCATCACGCACATTCACTGTTTTATCATGCAGCACCGCATACGCCACCACCATCTTTTCATTCGGCGTGCCATCGGCTTGATACAGTGGTAACACCGGAAAACGATTTCCCACCGGCTCACCGGTGCCGCCCAAATGGATATTCAAGCTATCGTTTTGCACGATAGCAAAGTGCAAGGCTTTAGCCTCAGGTTCGTACAGATAAAACGTCCCAGCGTCTGCCCCTGTTAAATCGCGGGCACTGTTTAAAATCATTTCTAATAAACGGGCTTGATCACGCTCTGCCGACAGCGCAATACCAATCGCGTTCAGACGCCGAATGCGCTCAATATCGCGCACAGAAGAGGTCACCTCAGTCATACCTAGCTTTCTCAATATCGGGATAGCAAGCGGATACCGTCCCATCTCTAACCGAGGTGAGCCAATTCCATGCCAAATTGTACGTATTTCTGTTCGAGAATCAGCATTTTTTTAACTTAACGTCTTAAATGAATCTTACGTCATGACAGTTTAACCGTAATGACTATAAAAGGTTTTGTCGCGCTGTTTTTAGCATCATTCGCCTTTTTATTGATTAAGATAAAAATTTTGCTGCTTTTTTTGTGATATTATTTTAATTTTCATAGAATAGAGTTTCGTCAGCTATGCAAAATATCCGGATAGGACTTCGTCTGAGTTTTGCCTTTGGCATCATGATTTTCTTCGTGGTGGTCATGTTGTTGGTTCAACTGACTGGCGTTTTTGCCCTGCGTAATCACCTCAATAGTGTGGCAAAAGACCAAAACCGTATGGTCGAAGCGGTAACCGCACTCACCTATAACTTGCAAATGCAGCGCACTTTGTATCGTGACACGGTGATGTACCCCGATGTGGCGACAAAACAAAAAGCGGTTGAAAAAATGCGCAATACGCGTGCCGAGTACGACAAGATTTTGCAAAGCATCACCGAACATTGGCAAAGCTACCCCCCTGGCCCTGAAGAAAAACAATTATTAGAGAAAGCAGCGGCACAGCGCGTGATCTCTGAACCTGTGATCGACAAAATGATGCGGTTTGGCGTGGCGGGTGATGTCGATGCGGCCATTCGCGTGATGAATGAAGAGCTTATTCCTGCGGTACGCCCTTGGCGGGAAAGTCTCGAAGCGCTCATTAAAGTTGAGCAAAATCGCATTGAAAATGAATTGGCTGCTGCCGAAGCCACCTATTACAGCGCCCTGTATTGGGGAATTGGTACCGGCTCGTTGCTGTTGATTTTGGCGGTGGTCGCTGGCAGCCTGATTACACGCAGCATCACCCAGCCAATGAAAAATATGGTGCATTCAGTTAAAGCGGTGGCGCAGGGTGATTTAACAGTGGCTTTGCCGACCGCAGGCCGCGATGAAACGGGTCAAGTGGTTTCCGCCATGCAAGAGATGACACACCATCTTTGCAGCAGTGTTCGCAGTGTGCAAGGTGGCGTTGACCAATTAGAGCAGTTAGCCAGTTGCCTCTCTGATATGGCTAACCAATTATTGCAATCGGCCCGCGATCAATCACGGGCATCCACCGAATCGGCCTCGGCGATTGAGGAATTGTCAGTCAGTGTCGGTACTGTCGCCGGCACCAGCCAACAAATGTATTACAGCGCCGAACAAGCGGTTGAAGTGGCGCGCGAAGGTAAACAGCAATTGAGTTTACTGACGCAAGAAGTCAACAGCATTGAACATATCGTGCAGCATATCGCCGGCTTGGTGCATGGTTTCCTTGAGATGAGCAACCAAATCACCAGCATGACCAGCGAAGTGCGCGATATTGCTGATCAAACCAATCTCTTAGCATTAAATGCAGCAATTGAGGCAGCGCGGGCCGGTGAACAAGGCCGTGGGTTTGCAGTGGTGGCGGATGAAGTGCGTAAACTCGCTGAAAAATCGGCAGAATCAGCCAATCAAATTGATCGCGTCACTCGCATGTTGAGTCAGCAATCACAATCGTTGGAAGACTCAATTCAACAAGGTCTTAGCACGTTAGACAATAGCCGCCAAGTTGCAGCAGGGGTCAACCAAGGGATTGAGCATACCGAACACACTACCGTTGTAAGCTGCCAACAAGCGGCAAGCATTGCCGATTCGGTCAAAGAACAACAAGCCGCCAGCCATGCCTTGGCGCAAAATATGGAAGCGGTGGCAGCGGCGGCAGGGCACAATGCCGTAGTAGCAGAACAGCTCTCGGCCCAAGTGCAAACCCTATTGCAATTGGCACATGTCTTAACACAAGGTATCCGGCACTTTCGGGTATAAGGCATAATGACTCACCCCGCTTGAAACAAGCGGGTTCGATTTACTCAAACAGGACACATTCATGGCCATTACAGTCAACGGTGTTGAAATCACCGACGCGATGATCGCTGCGGAAACAGAAAACCACGGCTACGCCCCCAACCCACGCGAAGCGGCAATTCAACAACTGATTCTGCATCAACTGTTATTGCAACAAGCGCGTGCCAAAGGCTTGACCCAAGAAGAAGAAAACTTGGCCATTGCGAGCTTGCTCGACCAAGAATTGCAATTTACCCCATTGGATGAAGCCGCATGTTTGGCTTTCTATGAAGGCAACTCGCACCACTTCCAACAAGGTGAAAGCGCTGTCGCCAGCCATATTTTGTTCGCTCGCCAAAATGGTGACGAACTGGCCGACTCGTTACAGAAAGCCAAAGCCGAGGGTGTCTTGGCTGAAGCGCAAACCAACCCAGCCCGTTTTGCCAATTTAGCGCGTGAACATTCGACCTGCCCATCAGGTAAAGAAGGCGGTAACTTGGGTCAGTTTGGCCGTGGTCAAATGGTGCCACCGTTTGAAGAAGCGGTTTTCAGCACCGACGCCGGCGAAATCGCGCCATACTTGGTAGAAACCCAGTTCGGTTGGCATATTGTGCAAGTCAACGATCGTCAAACCGGCGGTTTAGTCCCGTTTGAAGCGGTGAAAGAAGAACTGCGTCAACACCTCAATGAGGCCGCAGGTCGTCAAGCCATGCACCAATACCTCAGCGGTTTGGTACAAGCAGCGACCATCGAAGGCTATCAAATGCCAGCCTAATTCTTAGGCCTGTCCACTGCTGCGCTAGTTGCCGTAGTTAAACACTAGGTGAGCAGCAGTGGCACACATAATCACCCCAATTAAACTGTCTAATACGCGCCAGCTCATCGGTTTGGCAAATAACGGCCCCAAGCGACTGGCAAACGCGCCTAACAAAATAAACCACAGGCTTGACGCAGTAATACAGCCCAGCCAATACGACCACCGCGCCGCATCGTCAAATCGCGCCGACACACTGCCCATCAAAATGACGGTATCCAAATAGACATAGGGATTGAGCAAGGTAAAGGCCAACGCCGCCAATACAGCTTGTCTTAACGTCGCGGCCGTGGCGGTTTGTGTGGTGTCAAATTGTGGTGGCCGCCATGCAGCTTTGAAAGCGCGCAAACCATACGCCAGCAAAAATGCTGCTCCACCCCAAGTAGCAATCGAGATAAACGCTGGCCAGTTGGCAATCCATTGCCCCAATCCGGCAACCCCCAGCGAAATCAACGCGATATCACACAACACACACACCGTCACAATGGCTAAGGTTTGTTGTCGGGCAATACCTTGTTTCAGCACAAAGGCATTCTGAGGGCCAATGCCGACAATGAGACCAGCAGCAACAGAAAAACCAGATAAATAGACAGGAAGCTGTAACATAGACTCGGCCATTTAGCAGAAAAAGAAGAGAAAGCTATCGCGGATAATGCCATTGACCCAAATACTATGCTAGTCATTTACTTTTTTCACAGCATAGATCACTGTTTTTCTGTCATTCGCTATAGAACCACTGGTATGGTGCTTAGAGCAAAAATTCCCTTCTTAGGCTGCGGTTTTTGTTTACCATCTATCTTTTTCTTGTATTGGCATCGTAAGGATAGTTTGTGTCAACTTTGCACCCCCACACGCTGGCGATTCGCGCTGGCCGACAAATCAGCGAATTTAATGAACATAGTCCCGCGCTCTATCTCACATCTAGCTTTCTCACCGAATCAGCTGACGAGGCAATGCGTCTATTCAGTGGTGAATTAAGTGGCAACACCTATTCTCGTTTTACCAACCCCACTGTCAGCATGTTCCAAGACCGTCTCGCCGCGTTAGAAGGCGGCGAACGGGCAATTGCCACTGCCAGCGGCATGGCGGCGATTCATGCCCTGATCTTTTCTTTATTAAAAGCAGGCGACCATATCGTGGCTTCGCAAAGCCTATTTGGTGCTACGCTGCAGATGTTTAGCAATTTATTGCCAAAATTTGGTATTGAAGTCAGTTTTGTGCCGTTAACCGATTTGTCCGCTTGGCAAGCGGCGGTCAAAGACAATACCAAGCTGTTTTTTGTCGAAACACCATCCAACCCACTGACCGACATTGCCGATTTAGCCGGTTTAGCAGCGATTGCCCATCAGCATGGCGCATGGTTAGCAGTCGATAATTGTTTCTGCTCACCCGCGCTACAACGCCCAATTGAGCATGGCGCTGATTTTGTCGTGCATTCCGCCACCAAATTCCTTGATGGTCATGGCCGTGTCTTAGGCGGCGCGGTAGTGGGGCCCGATGCCCTGATTGAACAAATTTATTTGTATGTACGAACCGCCGGCCCGACGCTGTCGGCGTTTAATGCTTGGGTGTTGTTGTCAGGGTTAGAAACCTTATTTGTGCGGGTGGAAAAACAAGCAGCGAATGCCCTTGCCCTTGCCCAATGGTTAGAAACCCATCCGATGATTAGCCGTGTTTACTACCCCGGCCTTGCCAGCCACCCACAACATGAACTGGCCATGCGACAACAAAGCGCTGGCGGTGCCATCGTGTCGTTTGAAGTTAAAGGGGGCCGTGATGCGGCATGGCGAGTGGTGGATAATGTTAGTCTCATCTCACGGACGGGTAATTTGGGTGATGTGAAGTCAACCATCACCCACCCAGCCACCACCACCCACGGCCGTTTAACCCCCGAAGCCCGTGCAAAGGCAGGGATCGGTGAAGGATTGTTGCGTATCTCAGTGGGATTGGAACACGTCAACGATCTCATCCAAGATTTAACGCACAGCCTAGCAGTGGAGGCGTGATGCGGCGGCGGCTAAGAATTATCGCTAATGGCAAAGCAGCCAGCGACCCTGCCCTACGCGAAGCCGTTCATAGCCTGCGCCACAGTGGTGTTGAATTGGAAATGCGCGTGACATGGGAAGGCGGCGATGCGGTGCGCTTTGCCGGTGAAGCGGTGCGCGAAGGCGTCGATACGGTGATTGCTGCCGGTGGTGATGGCACGATTAACGAAGTGGTCACGGGTATGTTGGTTGCCCCTGTCGAACGGTTGCCATCGCTGG
Source organism: Aquaspirillum serpens DSM 68 (assembly GCF_000420525.1). GTDB lineage: Bacteria > Pseudomonadota > Gammaproteobacteria > Burkholderiales > Aquaspirillaceae > Aquaspirillum > Aquaspirillum serpens. The sequence goes on along the minus strand of NZ_ATVC01000037.1, from coordinate 7,824 downwards.
GTATTTTACCCATGGGCACCGCCAACGATTTTGCCACCGCCTGCGGTTTGCCATTAGATATCTTACCCGCCCTGCAATTGGTTTGTACCCTGCCGCCGACTTGGATTGATGTCGGCCAAGTCGGTGGCCGTTTTTTTATTAACATGGCCACCGGCGGTTTTGGCACACAGATCACAGTCGATACCCCTGCCGAGAGTAAACGTGCCCTTGGCGGCTTGGCTTATCTGCTCACTGGTTTATCTCGTTTTAGCGGCATTGCCGCTGAAACAGGGCATTTTAATGGCCCTGGATTTCATTGGGACGGCGATTTTTTGGTGTTGGCGGTCGGTAATGGGCGGATGGCCGGTGGCGGTCATCCTTTGTGTCCTGATGCCTGTCTTAATGATGGGTTATTGGATGTCCATATTCTGCCGAATGCCGATGCCGGCAGTGCCCTGTGGACGTCATTAGTCGATGGTGTCGAGGCGGTAGCACGCGAAGTCTTTGTCTCGGTCCGCACCCCCACGTTAGAAGTCAGTGTCCCCGCTGGTTTGGCCATCAATTTAGACGGTGAACCGCTACAGGGCAGCCATTTCCGCTTTGAGGTCAGGCGTTCGGCATTAGCCGTCCATCTTCCTTTGGATTGTCCTATGCTATTGCGCTAAGCGACAGAACATTGTTGCAGAGCAATGGTGTTATCGGGGCTGCTGCGGTATGATTCGCCGATTCTGGGTTTACCAAATGTGTGTCGTTCTATTGAATCACCCACGCATTAGGTAGGCACTTCGGCAAATTTCATTGCCTCTATCACTTCACCAATGGCGACTGGTCTTTGCGGAGCAGCAAATTGACAGTCGAGCCATCCTCTCGTGACCGAGAGACGTTTTTCGGGGAAAAGGATGAAAACCACATTTCTCGATTTTGAGCAGCCCATTGCAGAGCTGGAAAACAAGATCGAAGAACTGCGCTTTGTGCAAGATGACTCAGTGCTCGATATTTCTGAAGAAATTGCTCGGTTACAGAAGAAAAGCCAAGAGCTGACCAAAACGGTCTACGCCAAGCTGTCACCCTGGCAAATTTCACAAGTGGCACGCCACCCACAGCGGCCCTATAGCCTAGACTATATCAATAGCATCTTTAGCGATTTTCAAGAATTACACGGCGACCGCGCCTTTGCCGACGATCCCGCGATTGTCGGTGGTTTGGCACGTTTTAATGGCCAATCGGTGGTGGTAATCGGTCATCAAAAAGGCCGCGATACCAAAGAGAAAATTCTGCGTAACTTTGGTATGCCACGACCAGAAGGCTATCGTAAAGCCTTGCGCCTGATGCGTTTAGCCGAAAAATTTGGCCTGCCGATTATCACTTTTATCGATACCCCAGGTGCTTATCCTGGCATTGGTGCTGAAGAACGCGGTCAGTCTGAAGCCATTGGCCGCAATTTGTACGAAATGACCCGCTTACGCGTACCCATTTTGTGTACTGTGATTGGCGAAGGGGGCTCGGGCGGTGCCTTGGCGATTGCGGTCGGCGATCAAATCAATATGCTGCAATACTCGATTTATTCGGTGATTTCTCCCGAAGGCTGCGCCTCGATTTTGTGGAAAAGTGCGGAAAAAGCTTCCGAAGCCGCCGAAACCCTCGGCATTACCGCCAGCCGTCTGAAAACCTTGGGCCTGATCGATAAGGTGATTACTGAACCTATCGGCGGTGCGCATCGTGATACCCATCAAATGATGCAACAGATGAAACGCACCATCGCCGAAAGCCTGCGCCAGTTGCAAGGACAAAGCATCGACCAGATGCTCGATGCCCGTTTTGAACGTCTTATGGCGTATGGTCGCTTCAAAGAAGCCGATACTGTTTGATTGGCCCCTCAGCCTAGGCGCTTGTTCAATCGAGGCTGCCCTCAGTGGTGGCCTCGATTCCGTTGTGCTGTTGCATCGCCTTGTTATCCTGCGACAACAGGGTGCCCCGCTCACACTGAGTGCCCTGCATGTTCATCATGGTTTGCAAGCAGTGGCCGATCAGTGGGTCGATTTTTGTCAACAACTGTGCGCCACGTGGCAGGTGCCATTGCGGGTTGAGCATGTTCGTGTTTCAGCACAAGGCAAGGGGTTGGAAGCCGCCGCCCGCCACGCCCGTTATGCCGCTTTTGCCACCAGCCAAGCGCAGATAGTCGCCCTCGCCCACCACGCCAACGACCAAGCAGAAACTGTGTTACTTCATGCCCTACGCGGTGGCGGTAGCGCGGCACTGGCGGCGATGCCAGCGTGGCGGCCTTTACATAAACCTAGCGGTCAACCCTATCACGGACAACAGCCCACCACCTTCGACGAAGCGCCATATTTATGGCGGCCATTGTTGCATTGCAACCGATCGCAGTTGGCAGACTACGCCCAACAGCATCAATTAACGTGGCAAGAAGATCCCAGCAACCAACAGCTACATTGGCGACGCAATGTAGTGCGGCACCAGTTATTGCCAGCGATTGAACAGTTTTGGCCGAATGCCCTGACCCAATTACAGCAAACAGCACAACAAGCGGCACGAGAACATCAACTGTTAGACGAATACAGCCAAGCTGATTTACAACAGTGCGGTGCCACCGCCACCACTTTGCCGTTACACCACTGGCAACAGCTCTCGCCATTACGACAACAGGCGGTGTTAATTGCCTTTTTACGGCAGTGCAGCACAACGCTGCCATCAACGGATGCCATTGCCCAGTTTTGCCATGATTGCCAACATGCCACCCCCTCGGCACAACCGGCGTTGTTATTCGGCAGTTGGCAGTTATTTCGCTATCGACAACAGTTACACCTATGGCAACCCCCAACCACCGCCCTCCCAGCACACACCCTCACCACCCCCGATAGCATCGAATTGGGCTATGGTCGGCTGTCTTGGCAGCGTCAACTTGGCCGAGGGATTGCCACTGCCGTAGTCGCCAATGGTCTAACCCTGCGACCACGCCAAGCCGGGGAATCCATCACCATCGCTGGCATTGGCCGCCGGCCTTTGAAAAAGCTGTTTCAGGAAGCCGGTGTACCCTTGGCATGGCGTGAAGTGTGGCCGGTGTTAAGTCAGGGCTCAGACATCGTCGCCATCCCCAGCATTGCGATTGCCGCGCCTTATCAGGCTGAAGCCAAAGAGATGGGCTATTGGCCGCAGTGGGATATGACCCCAGCCACCAACGCATAAACGGCCCATCGCTGGGTGAGGCGGGTATAATGCTCGCCTACTTTTGTTCTTCTCTTTTTTTGCAGGGTTACCCATGCTTGATATTCAACTGTTACGTCAAGACATCACAGCGGTGGCACAGCGTTTAGCTGGCCGTGGCTATCATCTCGAAACCGAACAATTCACCCAACTCGAAGCCGAACGCAAAACGCTGCAAGTGCGGATGCAAGAGCTACAAGCCAAGCGCAATAGCGTTTCCAAACAAATTGGTATCGCAAAAAAGAACGGGCAAGATGTCGCGCCGATCATGGCCGAAGTCGCCAGTTTGGGCGATGAACTCAAAGCCGCCGAAGCCGCTTTCGAGCAAGTGCAACAACAGCAAGAACAATGGTTGTTAACATTGCCTAATCTGCCGCATGAGTCGGTGCCGGTGGGCAAAGATGAAACCGATAATGTGGTGGTGCGGACAGTCGGCACACCGCGTGAATTTGACTTTGAAGTCAAAGACCATGTTGATGTCGGTGCTGCATTAGGCTTGGATTTCGACACTGGGGCAAAACTGTCTGGCGCACGGTTTACCGTTTTGCGTGGCCAAATCGCCAGCTTACACCGTGCTTTAGCGCAGTTTATGTTGGACACCCACACGCGCCAGCATGGTTATACCGAACACTACACACCTTATATTGTGAACAGCGATGTGCTGTATGGCACAGGACAACTGCCTAAATTTGCTGATGATATGTTTAAGGTCAGCAAGGGCGGTGATGAGAGTGGTCATGAGCAATATCTGATTTCCACTTCGGAAATTACCCTCACCAACACCGTGCGCGATAGCATCGTCAAGGCAGAACAATTGCCGATCAAGATGACGGCTCATTCGCCTTGCTTCCGTTCCGAGGCAGGGAGTTATGGCCGCGATACCCGTGGCATGATCCGTCAACACCAATTCGACAAAGTTGAAATGGTACAAATCGCCCATCCAGACCACTCTTATGCTGCCTTAGAAGAGATGGTTGGCCACGCTGAAGCGATTTTACAGGCGTTGGCATTGCCCTATCGGGTCATCACCCTGTGTACCGGCGATATGGGCTTCAGCGCGGCAAAAACCTACGATCTTGAAGTCTGGTTGCCGGCACAAAACACCTACCGTGAAATTTCCAGCTGCTCCAACTGTGAAGATTTCCAAGCCCGTCGGATGCTGACTCGTTTCAAAGATGAACAAGGCAAAAACCGCCTAGTCCATACCTTAAACGGCTCTGGCTTGGCAGTGGGCCGGACGTTGGTGGCGGTATTAGAAAACTATCAAAATGCAGATGGTTCGGTCACCGTGCCAGCAGTGCTGCGGCCTTATTTAGGTGGCGTGGAAACCTTACGCGCCTAATAGAGTCGGGGTTTCTACACGCTGTTAAGAAACCCCTCTCTGCTTGCACAGGAAAGCGCCATGTTTATCATCTGGATTGGTTGGCTGTATGTCGTGTTGATGCTGGCAGTGGCCCAAAACTCGATCATCCGCAGCGGTTTGGTTTTAGTCCTACTCGGTGTCCTGCCCAGTTTACTTTTACTGTTTATTGTTCGCCGCCGGCAACAGATGAAGGCCGCCGGATTGATTGAACCGCGCCGTAAAAAGAAAAAAGACCCGTTTGCCGACACAGAAAACGGCGACTAAGCGAGGGCACCGAGAAATGCCCCTCGTTTATGCTGGTTGTTTTTCTGTTAGGTGGCTTGCAATCACGGTCTGATTGCGGCCATTACGTTTTGCCTGATACAAGGCAACATCGGCCTGTTCAAATACTTGGGTGATGGTGCTGCCATCTCGTGGATAATGCGCCACCCCCAACGACAATGTCACTGGCCGCTGACAGGGATTGGGCATACGGGCCATTTTCTCGCGCAAGCGTTCGGCCACTTCATAAGCAGTATGAATCGGGCATTCGGGCAGTAATATCACAAATTCTTCGCCACCGTTGCGACACACAATGTCCTGTTCCCGCACAACGCTACGCATCACTTGTGCTAATAGCGACAAGACCTCGTCACCCACTTGATGACCAAATTCATCATTCACCCGCTTAAAGTGGTCGATATCAACTGCTAACACACAAAAATCGGTTTCGTGTTGAAGATAGTCTTCCAAAATCACATCCAAACCACGGCGATTCACCAAACCGGTGAGAGGATCGGTAATCGCATCGCGTTTCAAATGGCGCAGGGTGCGGTGTACCGCCGTGAATCCTTCTTCCAAAGATTGTTTGAGTTGTCGCGCCTCAAAATACCACGAACCAATACGCTGAAAATCATGGCGGTGTTCGTGACGATCGAGTTCTTTTGCAATGTGCGCCAGCTTAGAGAGTGGCCGCGCAATCGCACGCGACAACCACCACAGCGATAACAACGACAACAGCAGCAGTGGCAAGGTATGGATCATTAAACTCAGCATCAGATCGTCTAATGGTGCCAACGCTTCGCTCATAGGCCGCTGTGAAACAATGCCCCAGCCGGTTTCGGGCACAATCGCAAAACCCGCCAACATACTTTGGCCTAGGGTATTGATAACCAGCTCTGCCCCTTGTTGCCCTTGCATCAGTTTTGCCACTAGCGGATTATGCGCCACATTGTCACCAACCCGTTTACGGTGTTGGTGATAAATAATATTGCCTTGGTGATCGACAACATAGAGATAAGAACCATCACGGTAGAAATGCTCACCCAAAATACGATTAAGGGTGTTTTGTTCTTCGAGATAAATCGTCCCGCCGACATAACCCAGATATTGCCCTGCTTTATTGATCATCGGCACCGAGATCATTATCACCAAGCGGCCAGTATCAGCCCGATAGGGTTGACTGACTAAAGGACGGCGTTTTTGCAACGCCTCCTGAGCGCCGCTGGATTGCAAGGTGGTATATAAAAAACGGGTAAACTGCGGCGAGGTGGCTAATATTTTACCGGTGTGATCAACCACCAACACAGAATCGAATGATGAAATTTGTTTGCGCAGGCGGCTGGCTTCTTGGGCAAGGAATGCTGGGTTGGCAAGATGATTGACCAATAAACCGGCGCTGAATGTCAGTTGTTGGTGGGTGTTTTGAATAAACACGCTGACCGTGTTGGACAGCTTATTGGCATAAACCCGATTTGTTTCGAGGGTGTTGGTAATCAGGGTTTGTTTTTGCAGGTGATAGCTGGCATAAAAGGCATTTAACAACGCAAGCATAGTGGATAAAAACGCCAACATTGACATCCTCCCCGCCCTAAAGAGCGGGGATTCCTACGGCGCTTTGGGCTGAGTCAGCCTGAAGTCGCTTCGGTGGGTTCCTGCTGCTGGCGGTCTTGCTGCACCACTCACTTCACAGGCGAACTGGGCAAGTCCTGCCCTTTTTGTGACTTATGCGGCAGCTAAGATAGCTTGGCCGCATTTCAGAACATTAATCGCACCGACGACATCGGCGTGATTTTCATAGCCACATTGCACACAAGCAAATTTAGCCTGAGTTTGGCGGTTTTCAGCCGAGACATGACCGCAGCTTGGGCAAGTGCGGCTGGTATTTTGTGCTGGAACAGCAATGAGATGACCGCCGTTCCACGCTAGTTTGTAATCCAACTGCCGCCGGAACTCACCCCAGCCTTGATCGAGGATGGAACGGTTCAGGCCGGACTTGGCCCGAACATTTTTCCCTTCCGCTGACTTGGACATATTTTTTACCTGCAAATCTTCGAGGCACACAATCGCGTGGTTTTTGCTGATACGGCTTGAAGTTTGATGCAGGAAATTACGTCGGATATTGGCAATGCGGTGATGTAGCTTTTGGACTTTCTTTTTTGCTTTGAGCCAGTTGCGGCTGAATTTGACTTTGCGGCTCAACGATTGTTGCGCTTTTTTCAATGCGTCTTGATGACGTTTGAAGCTGTTGACCGGTTCGACAAAGGAGCCATCACTCAAAGTAGCAAAACGCGCAATGCCCATATCGATACCAACCATGCCGCCGGTTGGCGTAGGGACTTCAACTTCACGTTCAGTTTGAATGCTGACAAACCAACGACCGGCGGTTAAAGACACTGTGACGTTTTTAATGTTGCCTAATACCTCACGGCTGTTGCGGTAACGCATCCAACCGAGTTTGGGCAGAAAAATCCGATTATTGGCTTGATCGAGCTTCACCCCTTGTGGATAGCGAAAACTATCACTCACGCCTTTTTTCTTGAACTTTGGAAATGCCGCACGTTTGGCAAAGAAGTTTTGATATGCTCGCTCTAAATCCTTTAAGGCGTGTTGCAAAGCTTGGCTGGGTGATTTTCTCAGCCAAGCAAATTCTTGCTTCCAACTGGGCAGCAGATTGGCTAATTTGACGTAAGAAAATCGAATCGTGGGGTCAGTCTGATACCATTCCTTTTGCAACGCCAACGCCTTATTAAAGATGAACCGACACGAACCCGCAAAGCGCGACATTTGCCGTGTTTGCTGGCCGTTGGGTGTCAGTTGGAATTTGAAGGCTTGGAGTCGTTTCATGCGCTCATTATACAAACAGCAAAGTAAACATTGATTTGTTTTTACTTTACAACCGCAACACCAAACCCAAAAACGGCTTTGCCGTTTGCGCCTGATATCCCCGCCATGAATGGCGAGGTTTTACGGCGCAGGGGATAAACGCGCCCAACGCCACG
>NZ_ATVC01000036.1 GCF_000420525.1 Aquaspirillum serpens DSM 68 | reverse complement strand
CGCCCCACGCGGGCGCGTGGATTGAAACGCTTGCGTCGTGATGCGTGACTTCACTTCCTCAGTGTCGCGCCCCACGCGGGCGCGTGGATTGAAACATTGCCCGTTCCCTGCCCGCTCATTGCCCGTCCCGTCGCGCCCCACGCGGGCGCGTGGATTGAAACGGCAAAAAGTAGGTTTCCGACTCTTTGTGCCAAATGTTTTGCCATATTATAAAAGAATTAAGTTTCATCCCTATTAGTACGTAGAAAAACCCGCCAAAGCGGGTTTTTAATGGGTAATTCTTAACTTACTGATACTTCAAGATTTTTTCCAAGTACATTTAATGCCTTTTCAATGGTGTCAATTTTTGATGCGTGTTTAAGATTAGTTAACCTTTGTACATCTTGGGGCCGTGTATTGAGTCTTCGTGCAACTTCTGATGGCCCGACTTTTTGTTCCAACATTGCGTTAAGAAGTAACACTTTTGCTGAAACACTTGCCGGTAAGCTGACCAATTTTTCATTGGCCGTCATCTCTGATGGCATTGGTACTATGCGCTTGCTCTCAAAGTAAAAATCCATTGATGAGAGCAATACATCTTCTGCCATTAACATGGCTTCTTCTTCTGTATCCCCTTGCGTAATCGCTTCTGGAATATCTCTAAAAGAGACAACATAGCCACCTTCTGGAGCTTCTTCAAATAGAGCGGGATAGCGCATTTTGTTTCCTTTTGTTGTGATGAGATGCGGTGGATAGATGCCCTTTTCAGGGCCATCCTCCTATTTAAGTTTGAGTTGCTTTTTCACACCTTCGACCAATCCTGTTTTTAACTCTGTCGAAGGGTGTCTTGGCAGGTGGCTTTGGCAGCCGTTCAAGTAAACCTTTAAATGCTTTGTTCCTTCTCTAAAGGTTGCTCCATGTTTAGCAAGCCATCTCACAAACTCACTTTGCTTCACCGCATCTCCATATTTCTGTTTAACATGGAACCAATTATAAACAAAAAAGTTTAATAAAGCAATAAAATTAAACTTTTTTGTTTAATTTTTAGGGGGTTTTTTTGCATTGTTATGCAAAAGCGCTAACTGTACAGGGGCACAATTCAAATTTTATGAGTGGCTTCCAACCTCCCCCCTGCAAAACTCGGCTCAAATGTCGCCAATTTCTCAAGCTGTGGTTTTTTGACTATTCGCCCGTTTTCGATGTCTGTCAGCACCTGCTCAAACAGCCGCAGACCTATTGGGCCTAGCTCTCTACGCCACAGGGTTTCGGGGGTGTCGTCGGGGTGAATATGGCACCAATCTTGGGCGGCAATCTCGCCAGTATCAGCGCCATCATCCATCCAATACACCGAGCCGCCGGTCATGCTTTCCTTCATGTGAATCGCCCACCGAATAGCGTCACGGCCTCGATGTCGCGGCAGCAGCGACGGGTGATATCCAATTGCACCCAAACGGGTGGATGCCCTTGCCTCCTTCGAAATAAAAGCGTGGGTATGGGCGGCCAGAATTAGGTCTGTTCGGTCAGGGATATGTTGTGCTGTGACTGTCCCTGCAACCACCGCGACAGAGACACCATGCTGTTGGGTGGTTGTGTGCAAGCGATCAATTTTAGGTGTAATGACATGAACTACCTCATGCCCAAGCCGCCGACATAATTTGAACGTTTCAGCCCCCAGCCATTTTTGGCCGATGATTACAATTCGCATGAATTGCTCTCCTCACCCAAATACCTAAAGCCTTGAACTGCTCTAAAGTGGCCACCGTATCCGCTACCTGCCTTGGGCTTGCCTTTTTTTGCTGAGCTTTTATCCATAGATTGTGCACAGCGCATTTTGTTTTCACCGCATAAACGAGCAGAAACTTGTGTCCATTTAGGATCGCGGCGCAATGCGGCAGCAAGCCCCGGATGTGATGTATGAAACAAAGTCGGGAGCGGCTTTTGGTAACGATTTTTACCTTGCAACCATTGTTCACACACCGCATTTAAAAATCGCATCCCAACACCCGCCCCCTGCCATTCCGGCATCACTACCAGCCGACACGCACGGCCTTCAACTAATCCGGGGCGTGTGCTAACAGCAAGGTGTGCAACGGGTTCACCATTGACCGTGGCGACATAACATGTCGCCGCGATCATGTGTGGCAGCTTCAAATAATGATGCGACTCAAACAAGGGCCAGTAGGACCAATTTGTCTGGTGGATTTCCATTTCGATCTTGGGTCGTCGCCGAAGTAGCCCCCGTTGGAATTCACCGGTTGAGGTATCGAATACCCAATCTGGGGAAACCCAATCCAGAATGTCGTAATGACACGACAGCAATACAACTTTGCCTGTCGTGCGCCGCCATGCCTTAGCAAATGCCCCTGCCCCTATTTGAGCAATTTGTCGGTCAACAACAGAGGAAAATTCATCAATCACAGCCAGTGCCGGCGCTTCACAAACTAGCCTTGCTAATGTTGCACGGAATTTTTCACCATTGGACAAAACGGGGTATGGACGTAGCCATGTTGGCACACTGCCAAGGCCAACAGAAGCCAGTGCCCCAGTAACGACATCAAACCCTTGATGGGGTGCAATGGCATCAATAATCGGTTCATTGTCTGGCCATGTTGGTTGATAAAGGGGGCCAATCTTTGCGCCCAAGCTGGTTTTACCACTGCCGGACGGGCCAACAATCACGCCGATTTGCCAATCTTCTTGATCAATCGGCAAATTAGCCTCGATTGAAAAATCTGCCCCGCTTTCAACATTAAATAGTGATTTAACAGCGGCTGCTCGAAATGAGTCATAGTCGGTGCAGCGGTGGTGAACAGTGAGTTTCATACTGTGACCACCCGTACCTTATGGCCCATGCCTTTTAGCCATTCAAAAATTTGCTTTTGGTGCTGTTCATCCGAACAAATAACAATCACGCCGTATTGTTGCCGATACTTAAACCCGTTTTTTCCGAGTCTCTTTTTTTGTTCCATTGCCCTACCTGTGCGGTTTGACGCTCTGGGCGTTCTGGGTTTTGGCGGCTCGTGGCGCTCTGGTGTGTAAATCGGTTGAATGTCCCGCAGCGCGGACATTTAATCGCTAAATCAATGATTTGACCGAAATGGTCGGGCGCGAAGGACACCAAGTGTCCACCGCCACCAACGGTCATGAAGCCCTAAAAGCTGTCTCTTTACAACGCCCGGATGTGGTGATTACCGATATTTTAATGCCAGAAAAAGATGGTATTGAGCTGATTATGGAATTGGCCCAACTTGGTGCACGGATTCCCGTGATTGCCGTATCGGGTGGGCGACGGGCGATTAGTTCGGACTTTAATCTCGAGTCGGCTCGCTTGTTGGGCGTGTGTGCCACGTTAGGCAAACCTTTTTCTCGTGAAGCGCTGCACCAAGCGCTGCAGCAGGCTTTAATGCACTGATGTCAGCTCAAGTTTTAGTGGTCAGTAATCGTAAAGGGGGGGTGGGTAAAAGTACCACCTCGGTCAACCTTGCGGCCCATTGGGCGGCGTTGGGGCTACGAGTGCTCTTGCTCGATTTAGACACCCAAGGCCACTGTGCCGTCGGTTTGGGACTGAAAAATATCCCACCGAAACAGACCATTCACCACGTTCTGGCAGGAAACAAAGCCGATCTCACTACGGCTATCATCCAGACTGGCCGTGAGCGGCTGTGGTTGGCTCCTGCCGATCCAATGTTTGAACACAGTTTGATTGTTTCCGACGATAAATTACGTACTTTAAAAAACTTATTAAGTACGGATGCGGTGCAAGAGCAATACGACTTCATTATTCTTGATACGCCGCCCTCTCTCGATTTTCTCCTTCTCAATGCCCTGTCTGCGGCAAATTGGGCGCTGATTCCTTTCCTGCCTCATGCCCTCGCTGCCGAGGGGGTGCGACAGCTCTCGCGTATTTTGTTTAAAGTCGCGATGCAGCAAAATGCCAATCTGCGTCTTGTCGGTTTACTGCCGGTGATGTTAGACAGCCGCATTGGCCTACATCGTACGATTTGTGATGAGATGGCTAAACAATTCGGTTCGCAGCGGTTGTTGGCCGGTATTCGCAATGACATCAAATTGGCCGAGGCGTTTGCCTGTGGTAAACCAGTGTTAGAACATGCTCCTGCCAGCCGAGGGAATGCCGACTATCGACAGTTGGCCGAGCAATTATTGTTGTTGTTTGAGGCACAAGGACGGGGCCGTTAGTGCGCTATGCTGGTCGCTAATAGACAGCTCCGTTAGAATCACCGCTTTATTTCTCATCTTGATGGCGTAATTCCTTCTTATGTTAACTTTCCAAGACATCATTCAAACCTTGCAGGCCTATTGGGCGCGGCAAGGGTGTGCATTGTTACAGCCCTATGATATGGAAATGGGGGCGGGTACTAGCCATACTGCGACGTTCTTACGCGCCATTGGCCCAGAACCGTGGCATGCCGCCTATGTGCAGCCTTCACGCCGCCCGAAAGATGGCCGTTACGGTGAAAACCCCAACCGCTTGCAGCATTACTACCAATATCAAGTGGTACTCAAACCCAGCCCGAGCAATATCCAAGACCTCTACCTCGATAGCTTGCGCGAATTGGGGATTGATCCTTGTATGCACGACATTCGTTTTGTCGAAGATGATTGGGAAAACCCCACACTGGGCGCATGGGGTTTGGGTTGGGAAGTGTGGCTCAACGGTATGGAAGTGACCCAATTTACCTATTTCCAACAGGTCGGCGGCTTAGATTGCAAACCAGTGTTAGGCGAAATCACCTACGGCATTGAGCGATTGGCGATGTATTTGCAAGGTGTAGAAAACGTCTATGACTTGGTGTGGGTGGTGCGTCCCGATGGCAGCAAACTGACCTATGGCGATGTCTATCACCAAAATGAAGTAGAACAATCGCGCTATAATTTTGAACACAGCAATGTCGAGTTTTTATTCGCCCAATTCACTCAGTTTGAAGGCGAAGCCAAACGTTTATTAGAAACGGGTTTAGCCATTCCCGGCTATGAAATGATTTTAAAAGCAGCGCATACCTTTAACCTACTCGACGCCCGTGGCGCGATTTCGGTGACCGAGCGCGCTGCTTATATTGGCCGCATCCGTGCCTTAGCGCGTTTAGTGGCACAAGCCTATTACGATAGCCGCGAAGCATTGGGATTCCCGATGCTGGCGACAGCCAAAACGGAGTAAGCTCATTATGAAGGCACGCACTCTTTCTGCCCTTGGTTTAGGTTTGGGTCTGATGACGGCCAGTTTGCCGCTGTTGGCGGCTGAAAACTGGTTGGTGTACCAACGTGGGCCGCGTCTGTCCTTGGCGATTGATCGTGCCTCGTTAGCCACTCAAGCGGATGGTTTACTGCATTTTGTACATGAAGAGCGTTATGCGCGAGAAATGTACGAAAAGAAAATGGATGTGCGGTTTTTTATCCGCCGCACCCGTGTCGCGGTGGACTGCAACAAAGACATTTATGCTTTCACGCGCTCTGACTATTTGGACAAGGAACGCAAGCCGGTATTTTCTGGCATGTTTGATATCCAACGCCATGCGTGGCAGTTCCTCGAAGTCAGTGCTGATTCAATGGGGGAAGCCATGGTCACCACCGCCTGCACGCTCATTAACCATCCAGCCTATTCTCTTTCGACCAAGCCCTAAGCCATGCCAACTCTACTCGTTGAATTATTTACCGAAGAACTTCCGCCAAAAGCGCTGCCCCGTTTAGCTGCCGTTTTTGCCGATACTATCCACCAAGAACTGGCAAATAAACAACTGTGCAGTGATAGCAGCGTTGTCCATCGTTATGCCAGTCCGCGCCGTTTGGCCGTCACCATCAGCGATGTGGCTGCGGTCGGGCCAGCCCAAATCGTGTCAGAAAAACTGATGCCGGTGACTGTCGCACTCGACCAAGCAGGGCAACCCACCCCCGCTTTATTGAAAAAGTTACAAGCGAAAAACCTCAGTGCCGACATCGTGTCGCAGTGTGAACACCGTCCCGATGGGAAAAGCGAAAGCTTGTTCTACACCTATACCGCTGAAGGCGCACAACTCAATCAAGTCTTGAGCGCAGCGATTGATAGCGCAGTGAAAAAGCTGCCAATTCCTAAGGTCATGCGTTGGGGTGATTCTGAGGTGACCTTTGTGCGCCCAGTGCATCGTTTGGTCTGCTTGCATGGCGAAGCGATTGTGCCGGCACAAGTCTTGGGTCTGCAATCTGGCCGCATCACTGGTGGTCATCGTTTCTTGTCCAAGGGGGAGATCAGCATTCCTTCGGCAGAACAATATGCCCGCACCTTGCACGATCAAGGCCGCGTGATTGCCAGTTTTGAAGCCCGTCGTGAACTGATTCGTCACAAATTGCAAGAACGCAGCCAAGCCTTGCAAGCGACATTGGCGGCGGACGATGCGCTGTTAGATGAAGTCACCGCGTTGGTCGAATGGCCGGTGGTACTCGAAGCGGGTTTTGAAGCCGATTTCCTGAAAGTGCCACAGGAATGTCTGATTTTGACCATGCAGCAAAATCAGAAATACTTCCCCTTACTCGATCAACAACAAAAATTGATCAATCGCTTTCTATTGGTGTCCAACTTAGAAAGCGACCAACCGCAACACATTATTCACGGCAATGAACGGGTGTTGCGTGCGCGGTTGTCTGATGCCCGTTTCTTCTTTGAACAAGATCAAAAAGCCAAACTCGATTCACGTTTACCGCGCTTGGCCGAAGTGGTGTACCACAACAAAATTGGCAACCAGCTGCAACGTATCGAGCGCATTGAAGCGCTGGCCGGTGAGATTGCTGGTCTGTTGGGGGCGGATGTGGCGCTGGCGCGGCGCGCCGGTCGCTTGGCAAAAGCCGATTTGGTCAGCGAAATGGTCGGTGAATTCCCCGAGCTGCAAGGCATTATGGGGATGTATTACGCCCGTTTAGATGGTGAAGAGGAGGCTGTTGCCGCTGCGATTGAAGCCCATTACCACCCTCGCTTTGCTGGTGATACCCTGCCACAGGGCCCAATTGCCTTGTCGGTGGCGTTGGCCGACAAACTAGAAACCTTGGCAGGTATTTGGGGTATTGGCTTAATCCCGACCGGTGATAAAGACCCGTTTGGCCTGCGTCGGCAAGCGCTGGGTGTGTTGCGGATGTTGGTTGAGGCACAATTGCCTTTAGACTTATCCGACCTGTTGCAGCGTGCAGTGCAGCAATTCCCTGCGGGTCTGTTGGCAGCTGACACCGCATCTGCGCTCTACGGTTTTGCCTTGGAGCGGTTGAAAAATCTATTGGCGGCGGAACATCGCGCGGATGAGATTGACGCCGTGTTAGCGTTGTCGCCGCGTCGTCTCGATCAATTGACCTCGGTATTGGCGGCGGTGTCTGCATTCCGTTCTCTGCCAGAAGCCAGCACTTTAGCTGCGGCAAATAAGCGGGTGAAAAATATCCTCAAGAAAGTGGAGGGTGAGGTCAGCGCAACCGTCGATGCTGCTTTACTGAGCGAAGCGGCAGAACAAGCGTTGGCTGCCGCAGTTACCGCGATTCGCCCTGAAGTTGAGGCGGCTTTTGCTGCAGGTAACTACCAAACGGCCTTAAGTCGTTTAGCTGCCCTGAAAGCGCCTGTCGATAGCTTCTTTGAACAGGTGATGGTGATGGCCGATGACGAATCGGTTCGCCGCAATCGGTTGGCGTTGTTGGCGCAGTTGTCGGGTTTGTTTAACCAAGTGGCGGATATTTCTCTGTTAGCAGAGTAATTCCATCGCGTGGGTTCACTTTCCGCTGGCGCAGAGACTCAGAGGGTCTCTGCGCTTGCTTGGCATCGTACGGCACAGGAAAAAACAATGAAACTGGTGATTTTAGACCGCGATGGCGTGATCAATCACGACCGTGACGACTTTGTCAAAAACAGCATGGAATGGGTTGCCCTCGACCGTGCGCCCGAAGCGATTGCCTTGTTGTCACAAGCCGGCTGGAAGGTGGTCATTGCCACTAATCAATCCGGTTTAGGACGGGGTCTATTCGACATGCACGCGCTGAATGCGATGCACGAGAAAATGCACCGTATGGTGCAACGGGCCGGCGGCAGAATTGATGCGATTTTCTTCTGTCCTCACACCCCCGATGCCGGCTGTCAATGCCGTAAACCGAAACCCGGTATGGTAATTGATATTGCCGAGCGGTATGGGGTCAAACCCGATAGCTTAATCATGATTGGTGATAGCCTGCGTGATTTGGAGTCGGTGGCGGCGGTGGGGGGGCGTTCTATCTTAGTCAAAACAGGCAAAGGC
Organism: Aquaspirillum serpens DSM 68; assembly: GCF_000420525.1. Taxonomy (GTDB): domain Bacteria; phylum Pseudomonadota; class Gammaproteobacteria; order Burkholderiales; family Aquaspirillaceae; genus Aquaspirillum; species Aquaspirillum serpens. Next base: position 19,311 of record NZ_ATVC01000036.1, on the reverse strand, counting down.
AGTGCAACCTTAGAAAAAGGCGGCCTACCGGCTGGAACCTTAGTTTTTGATGATTTGTTTGCTGCGGCTGAGTTCTTACTTAGTCAGATTTGAGAGCCATAATGCTGGTTTGGATACGTTCTTGTTTGTATTGGTTGGGGTTGGCCGTGATTACCCCATTGTTCTTTACCTTGGGTTTACTGGCTTTTCCACTGCCGGCCATGCAGCGTCATCGTGTGATTACCTTATGGACACCGGTGATGATGTGGTGGCTACGTCTGACCTGTGGTTTGCGCTACAAAGTGATTGGTGCCGAGAATATTCCGACCACGCCATCGATTATTGCGTGTAAACATCAATCTGGTTGGGAAACGATGGCGTTGCAGCTGATTTTTCCACAACAAGTGTGGGTGTTAAAACGCGAATTGTTATGGATCCCGTTTTTTGGTTGGGGCTTGGCCATGACCAGCCCGATTGCGATTGATCGCGGTGACCGTGTTCGCGCAGCCCAACGTTTGATCGATCAAGGCCGTGAGCGCTTGAAAACCGGATTTTGGATTGTCATTTTCCCAGAAGGGACACGCATTCCCCCAGGGCAACGCGGTAAATATAAGCAAGGGGCAGCGCGTTTAGCTCGCGATTTGGAGACACCGCTAGTGCCGGTGGCATTAAATGCAGGTGAGTTTTGGCCGCGTAATTCCTTCCGCAAATATCCGGGGGAAATTACCGTGGTGGTTGGCAAACCGATTGTTCCTGCGGGTCAAACCCCAGACCAAATGACCAAAGAATTAGAAAATTGGATTGAAGCACGGCAAAGCGAGATTAGCGGTGTTGGCCCTTGTGCTAACACGGCATCACCTGTAAAACCGTCTCATTAAGAAAAACACATTGGAGGATACCATGCGCTTATTACACACCATGTTACGAGTTGGCGATCTAGACCGTTCAATTGCTTTTTACACTGAAGTATTGGGCATGCGCCTATTGCGTCGCCAAGATTATCCCGAAGGCCGTTTTACCTTAGCGTTTGTCGGCTATGGTGAAGAAAGCACGCAAACCGTGATTGAGCTGACGCACAACTGGGACACCGCTGCCTATGATTTAGGTAATGGCTTTGGGCATATTGCGGTGGAAGTGGCAGACGCGGCAGCGGCCTGTGATGCGGTGCGTGCCAAAGGTGGCAAGGTAACCCGTGAAGCCGGACCGATGAAGCACGGCACCACTGTTATCGCTTTTGTCGAAGACCCCGATGGTTACAAGATTGAATTTATTCAAAAATCTCACTAGGTATCCGGTGTTTTTGCGCTGGGTATCCCCAAGAGAGTTAACCACATAGAAAAGCGAACATCATGAATCGTGCACAGCCATTTTCGTATTCCGAAACAGAGTTAGAAGCGTTAAGTCAACGGGTGTTGACCTTAGCCCAGCAAGAAGGCGCCACTGCGGCAGAGGTCGAAGTCTCGGAAAGTCAGGGGCAGAATGTCAGTGTGCGACTGAGTGAAGTAGAAACGCTGGAATACACCCGTGATAAAGGCCTTGGTGTAACGGTTTATATTGGGCAAAGCAAAGGCCATGCAAACACTTCCGACTTTAGCGAGGAAGCGATGCTGGCGACGGTGCGCGCTGCCCGCGACATCGCCCGCTTCACCGCTGCCGATCCTTGTGCAGGTTTAGCCGACAGCGCTTTATTGGCACAAGGGCGTGGCGATGACCTCGATCTATTCCACCCCTGGGATGTGTCTGTTGAACAAGCGATTAGCTTGGCTAAGGAAATGGAAGCTGCAGGTCAGGCTTTAGATCCCCGCATTCGCAATTCAGAAGGAGCGAATGTCTCTACCCACACTAGCCAATTTATTTATGCCAATAGTGCAGGGTTTAGTGGTGGCTACCAAACCAGCCGCCATGCCCTTTCTGCCTCGCTGATTGCTGAGGATGATTCGGGGATGCAGCGTGATTATTGGTATGCCGTGGCGCGTTGTGCTGGCGATTTACCGCCGGCGGCACAAATTGGCCGCCGTGCTGCCGAGCGCAGTTTGCGCCGCTTGGGGGCAAAACGGGTGAAAACCTGTCAAGTGCCGGTGTTGTTTGAACCCGCCTTAGCCGCCGGTTTATTGGGGAGTTTTGTCGCAGCGGTGTCAGGCGGTAGCCTTTACCGTAATACCACTTTTTTAGCCGATAGCTTAGGGACACAGGTGTTTGCCCCTTGCGTGCAGTTATATGAAAACCCGTTTATCAAGCGCGGTTTGGCCTCGGGTTGTTTCGACGCCGAGGGAGTTGCCACCCACGCCCGTGATGTGGTGAAAGACGGTGTGTTGCAGGGCTATTTCTTGTCGTCCTACTCCGCTCGCAAATTGGGGATGCAAACCACTGGCAATGCCGGCGGTGCTCACAATTTGTTATTGGCTTCCACTGGCCAAGATTTTGCCGCGTTATTAAAGCTGATGGGCACTGGTTTAGTGGTAACCGAATTATTGGGGCATGGAGTGAATCCAGTGACCGGAGACTACTCGCGTGGTGCGGCTGGTTTTTGGGTGGAAAATGGCGAATTAGCCTACCCCGTTGAAGAAATCACCATTGCCGGTAATCTGAAGCAGATGTTCCGCGATATTGTGGCGATTGGTTCGGATATTGAAATTCGTGGTGGGAAACAAACCGGCTCGATTTTGCTGCAAAACATGACGGTGGCTGGTGTATGACCCTTTCTTTTCACCGCCGATCGATTTGGCCTCAAGGCCGTTCGGCACATTTCTTATTATTTGCGGCCTGTGCGGCTAGTTTTGCTTTTGCCTTGTATGCCCAGCATGTTTTGGGTTTAGAACCTTGTCCTCTATGCGTTTTTCAACGGGTGGCGTTATTGGCCGTTGGTGGTTGGGCCTGTCTCGGGATGTTGGCGCCTGCCGGTGGTTGGCGACGCGGTATGGCCGCCGGTTCGCTGGTTTCAGCGTTGGCTGGCGCGGGAATCGCTGGCTGGCATGTGCGTTTACAGTTATTGCCTGCCGAACAAGTACCCGCTTGCGGCCCGGGGCTGGAGTTCATGTTAGAAACCATGCCACTGACCAGCTTACTGAAAAAGGTGTTTCAAGGCAGTGGAGAGTGCGCCGCCATCGATTGGACTTTTTTAGGGGCTTCGATGCCGATGTGGACAGCGGCGTTGTTTGTGTTGCTAGCGGTGTACAGCCTGTATCTGCTATTGCAACGCCAACCCCGCCGCCGTTTGTTTTAATAGTTAGAAACCAAGGAGCCGTATGTATCCAGTGAATCCGGTCGTCAATAGGCCATTTGTATTTCTTGTCGACTCTCCGAATCATAACGATTTGTACGATGGTTACAGCATCGGGATGGCGTTGCGAGATGCTCTCAGGGCCATCAGAATTCCTTGCTTCTATACCCTTGCAACATGTACAGCAAATTTCCAGAACGCTCTAAACGACCGTCTTCCTGATGCTGTCCGCCAAATGCAACTCGATGCAAACACAAATGCAATTCCGTTTGTTCATCTCTGCATGCATGGCTCACAACCAGGTGTCGGCTTAACAGATGGTTCGTTCCTTTATTGGCAGGATTTGCGCAACCTTTTATTAGCCCACAACTATGCCAAAGGCCACGATCCATATATATGCATGGCGTCATGCAACGGGTTCAACGCTACCAACATGGCAAGCGCTTTTGATAGTGCGTTCAGTATTCTGATCGGCAATACGGGGGCGGTATTGCAATCAGATGTAACCGTCGCCTATATGTCTTTCTACAACCATCTCTTCTATAAAGCGGCGAATTTTGATCAAGCAGTTCAAGCTATGCGCCATGCATCCGGGGATCACAATTTTTTCTATGCAATAGGTGAGCAGGTAAAAAATCAGCGTCTTTATGAAATGCAATCTCAGTTCGCCGTTAATCCATGGCCAAACCCGCAGCCGAGTTTCTAACATGGCGGCCAACCTCGCTCCCTTCGGTCGCTGGACGCTGCGCGATAAAGCCATGCAGCGCCTAGCTCTACGTTAGCCATCAAGAGAGAATAATGAGCAATCGCGAACGTTACCTACTAAAAGCTATTGGAGACGATCATCAGGCAACCATTGCCGGTGTAGCCAAATTCTTTGAGCTATGCAAAAAATATGGCGATGGAGTGATCTATGTTCCGACAATGCAGCACGTTGAAAGCACTCTGTTGGCTACCGCAGTCGGTGAACAGATAACAAAGGCTCTTGCGAAACATCAGCCAGTAACTCTGCCGACTGGCCAACGAATTGACTTGTGTTCCAATAGAACATTTAAGAACTACAAACGGGGAAGCGTTTACGCCGTTCTTTGGGCTACACCGGATATGATTGAGGCCATCGAAAAAGAAACCCACGGATGCAAAGCCATGGTTGTCGTCACTTGGCTCGAAAATGATGCCGATGCATGGATTTCAAGCCAGAACCCAACCCAGCTTATTTGGAAGTAGATGGCTAACATCACAATCCACCGGACCTCTGGCAAGCTGCACTTGCCTGCGTCCTGTGATTTTCAACGTTATCCCCCTGCCAACCGGAACTGTCCCATTTGTTGCTGCAGGCTATGGGACAATCGGTGTAGCTCATCAGTCGCTACGGTGGCATGTGTGGTGGCCTGACTGGTTTCTTCTGCCATGCTAGCAATGTGTTCAATATTTTTAGCTAACACGATGCTGGCATGGCTTTGTTCTTTCAAGGCTTGAAAAATTCCCTGTGCTTGTACGCCGACGCTGCTAATGGTGTGCTGTAACGCTTGGATGTCCTGACATACTGCATCGGTTTGGTTGCGGCCCTGTTCAAGCTGAGCACTGGTATCCGCCAAGGTTTGGGCAATGCTAGCGATGTCGTGGCGAATATCCTGCATCACCCCACTGATTTGATGGGTTGATGAAGCAGTACGCTCGGCCAATTTACGCACTTCATCCGCCACCACCGCAAACCCACGTCCCTGTTCCCCTGCTCTGGCAGCTTCAATCGCCGCGTTTAAGGCCAATAGATTGGTTTGATCGGCAATATCACGAATCAGCGTTAAAGTATGGTCGATGGCTTGTGAGCGTTGATCGAGTTGTTGTGCTCGAATCAAGGATGTGCTCATGCTCTCGGTCACGGTTTGCATATAGTGGGCGGTGGTATTGAGCTGTTGCTGACTGTTATCGCTAATGGTCTGAATATGGGCAATCGCATGGTGAGTGGCATGAGCACGTTCTTTGACAGCTTCAATGCTGGCGCTTAACTCCTCAATTGCCGCTGCTGCTTGGCTGGCTGCTTCGCTTTGTTGTTGGCTGGCGGCATGAATTTGTGTGCTGCCACTGTGGAGCTGTTGGGCAGCTTGTGCCAGTTGTTGACTGCCATATTGGCTATGGGATAACAACTGGCGCAGGGTATTTTGCATCAAATGCATTGCCCCTGTGATGCTATCTGGCCGATGTGCGCCTTGGACGGCTTGGGTTAAATCCCCTTCAGCAATGCGCTGTGCGATATGTGCTACGGTATGCGGTTCACCACCCAGTCGGTGCAACAAACGCCGAATCAACACATAAGCAAATACCGAGCTAGCCAAGGCGGCTAAGCACAGCAAAAGTAAAGATAATTGGGCGTAGTGTTGGGCGCTTTGTTGTGCTTGCTGAAATTCGCGTTCGGCCTCGCTGAGTTGTAAATCGACTAATTGGCTGACGATGGCAGAAACGGGTTCAATGGCAGGGTAGAGTTCATGTTCAGCAAATTGCTGTAAGCCAGCCTCATCTTGTTGTCGAATAAGATGTTGTAAACGGGTGATAGCGAGGTTGGCCCGTTGCATGGCAACCGCTAATTCGCCGGCTAATCGCGCTTCTTCGGGTGTCAGTTTGGTGGCTTGGTAGTGTTGCCAATGTTCGTGAATCGCACTTTGAGCTTGTTCAATGCCGCGCAGGGTATCGGCTGCGCTGAGCGTCTTGGCACGAAGTTTGTGCGTACTGTCCACAATATCCACTGCATAGCGATCAGCAATGATTTTGAGTTGTTTGAGTGGAATCACTCGGTCTTGGTAGGTTGAGGAAAAATCTTGCAAGATGTTTTGTTGGCTAATCCGACCAGAAATGCCAATTAACATCATAAAACCCAGCAGTAACATCACCAAAAAGGCTAATTTTTGCCCTGTCGAAAACTTGCCTTGCCACATACCCATGCGCTCCCTACAACGAAACAAAGCCGTCACAAAGCAATATGTATGCCTAAAGCAATAAATATGACATTTTTTTATTTGATTTGTTGGGAAGTGTGATAAATAGCGCAGTTCAGACTCTGCCCAAATACTCCTTTTCGTAAAATTCAAGCTCTGCCCAATTCTTCCAACATTCAAATCTGTTTCATTGTGAGACGTAAAAAAACCGCTAGACAGTATGCACTAGCGGTGTTGGGCAGGTGTGTTGATGGATTAATCCGGCAATTTTTCTTGCAAAATGGCCATGCTAACAGGCTTAGTGATGATATCGTTAAAACCAATCTCCCGCAGCCGCGCATGGTCAGATTCAAAAGCATGGGCGGTGTAGGCAACAACGTGCAGATGTTGTAGGGCAGGGTCTTGCCGAATTTGTCGACAGACTTCCTCACCATCGATGCCTGGCATACTGATATCAAGTAAAACATGGTCATAGGACTTTGCTCGCAGCTTATCTAGTCCTATAAAACCATCCTCGGCTTCATCGACACTCCATCCACGCTTACGTAGCGCTTACGTAGCATGACGCTGGCCAGTTTTCGATTCACCGCATTGTCATCAATCACTAACACCTGCTTCATTATTCGCCTTCATAGGTAAATTTCGCATTTTCATGCGAGAGAGTAAAGGTTTTTACTTCTTCTGTCGAATCTGCATCACTTTACCCTCTATGATGCTGTTGTTTTTTTACGCCGCACAACTTTCTTCTATGCGTTTTAGCACTTCTTCACGCCCGATCAACGCTAAAACGGCATCCACCGAGGGCGTTTGCGTGCTGCCACACACGGCAACCCGTAACGGCATCCCGAGCTGTCCCATTTTGATCCCTTGTTCAGCACAAAATGGCTTAAATAGCGCGTGAATCGCTTCGCTATTCCATTCGGTCAAGCTCGCCAGTGTTTGACCAAATGCCAAAATACGGGCGCGGGCGGCATCATCAAAGTGTTTAGCGACTTCCTCAGCCGTTGGTTGGCGGCGTTGGTAGAAGTAATCACATTGTTGCGCCAATTCATTCAAATCGCGGGCGCGTTCTTTCACCAAAGCGACGACCGTAGCAAGATCGGGTGCGGCGGTATTCAAACCACGCTCGGCTAACTGTGGCGCGATTAACTGGGCCAACCGACTATTATCGGCAGCTTTCATGTGTTGTTGATTCACCCACAAGAATTTTTCACGATCAAACCGGCTGGGGCTTGGGCTGACGGCTTCTAAACTGAACCATTCAACAAATTGCGTCATGTTGAAAAACTCGTCATCACCATGTCCCCAGCCGAGGCGGGCCAAATAGTTTAGCAACGCTTCCGGTAAGATCCCTTGAGCAGCATAGTCCACAACACTGACGGCATCACGGCGTTTGGACATTTTTTGTCCATCGGCATTCAGAATCATCGGCAGGTGAGCATAGTGCGGCAGTGGGGCACCGAGCGCTTGCAGAATATTGATTTGCCGTGGGGTATTGTTGACATGGTCATCACCACGAATGACGTGGGTGATATTCATATCCCAATCGTCAACCACCACGCAGAAATTATAAGTTGGGCTGCCATCGGGACGGGCGATAATCAAATCGTCTAACTCACCATTGGCAATCTCAATCCGCCCTTTGACCAAATCATCCCACGCAACCACACCGTCTAATGGTGTTTTAAAGCGCACGACAGGTTGGATGCCTTCGGGCACGGCGGGCAAGGTTTTACCAGCCTCTGGCCGCCAACGGCGGTCATAACGCGGTTTCTCACCACGCGCCTCTTGCTCAGTGCGCAAGGCATCTAGTTCTTCTTTTGAGCAGTAACAGTAATAAGCATGACCGCTGGCAAGTAATTGTTGAATGACTTCTTTATAGCGATCAAAACGCTGGGTTTGGTAGAACGGGCCTTCATCATAATCGAGCCCCACCCAGTGCATCCCATCCAAAATCGCTTGAACTGATTCAGGTGTTGAGCGTTCTAAGTCGGTGTCTTCAATCCGCAGCACGAAACTGCCGCCATGTTTACGAGCATAAGCCCAAGAGAACAAAGCAGTACGAACACCACCAATATGCAAAAAACCGGTTGGACTAGGAGCAAAGCGAGTACGAATCATGATCGTCAGTGCGAGCAGCAGGAAATAAAAGCACGGATTGTACGCTAAATCGGTGCTATTCGGGAAATTATTAGTAGAAAGAACAAAAAAGCCTAATTTGTTCAATTTGCCTTAAATTGCATTTGTTGTGAGGGTAGAATCTTTCCCTTGATTTGTGATTTGGCTTTGCTTGTGGTATTGTCTTTTCCTTGTACTTTTTTTCAGTTTCTTGTCATGCATGGTGTTTGCTTTACGCAAATATTATGTTAAACCCCAAGAAAGCGAGACATAAATGAAAATTTCCTATATGAAAATTAAAACCCAACTATTTTTATTGGCGGGTTTATTTATTATTTCTCTTATTAGTGGGGGTGGATAGTATTCGTGCCAGTGCCGATAGTGTCGCAGCCAGCCATCGCAATCATCGTGAGAATGTGTTACCGATTGCTTCGCTGGGAACGGTGACTGATGACTTGCAATCTTATCGCTCGATTGTGTTATTTGTGTTATTGATGGTGATTAATGACAACCCACAGATGTCGGCCTTGTTACAGCAACGTTTTGCTGGTCTATCCGAATCGATGGATAAAAGTTGGGAGGCATTTTTCCAAAACGCCAATCTCGATGCCTATCCTGAGCAGAAACAGTTGGCAGAAAAAACCCGTGCTTTATCGCTTGCGTATCGAAAAACGGTTGCTGAGGATTTCTACCCTTTGATTCGTGAGGGAAAAACCATGGCGGCGGAGTCGATCCGACGTAATAAAACGGTGATTATTTTCGATGAAGCCATGAAAAATATTCGGCAATTGACCGACTTGAAAACAAAAGCTGCTGAAGAAAACAATCTTTTACGACAACAACAAGCCCAAAATGATCTGATTATTTCGATTGCTGTTTTAGTAATTAGTATATTGATTGGGATTGTCTTGTCGATCTTGATTACTCGCAGTATTGTCCTGCCTTTAGCCAATGCGGTGGCCATAGCTAAAGAAATTGCGGCGCGTAACTTGGCAATCACTGTTCCGCGTGGTGGAAATAATGAAGTGGGGCAATTGCAACATGCCTTAGCTGATATGCAAGAAGCGTTACGTCAGGTATTAGGCGAAGTGCGTAGCGGCAGTGAACATGTGGCACAAGCCTCGTTGCAATTAAAAGAAAGTGCGGCCCAGATTAATGAGGCAACACAAAACCAAAGCGAAGCAGCCAGCACGGCAGCGGCGGCAGTAGAACAACTCACCGTGAGTATTGATCAAGTGAATGAACGCGCCGATGGCACACGCACTGCGGCGGAAAACTCACGCCAACAGTCCACCCAAAGCAGTGATGTGATCCGCATGGCGGCAGACAGTGTGCAAGATATTGCTGACACCATGCAAGAGTCGGTACATCTGGCACAAGAGCTGGCGCAGAGCTCGGAAAAGATTGATGTTATTGTGAATGTGATTCGTGATATCGCTGACCAAACCAATTTATTGGCGCTGAATGCAGCGATTGAAGCGGCACGCGCCGGCGAACAAGGGCGAGGTTTTGCCGTGGTGGCGGATGAGGTGCGTAAACTAGCCGAGCGTACTGCTACTTCAACGGCAGAAATTGGCAAGGTGATCGATAGCATTCGAAGCGGTATCGATACCATGGTGGATAATATGCGCAATAGCGAGCGCAAGGTCACCAGTGGCGTACAAATGGCACAACAGGCACGGCAGGCAATTGATGAAATCACCCATAATGTCGGCAATGTATTAGATCTGGTCGCGGGGATTTCGCAAGCTTTGCGCGAGCAAACCTCGGCCAGTCAGTTGGTGGCGAAAAATGTCGAGCAAATTGCGCAAATGTCAGAAGAAAACAGTGCCGCAGTCATGCAGGCAGCGCAGGCTACTGTCGATTTACAGCAGTTAGCGAAACAGCTCAATCAAAATATTTCGACTTTCCAGCTCTAACCGCATCGTTTTTGCTCGGCCTTGCCTTGATTTACGGCAGAAAACCACACTAAGTACACAAAACGTAGCAACTTATCAAACATCCCATTGCAATGAAGCGATGGGATGTTTGAAATTGCTGATAAAACACCACACAGCGGTGGTGTTTTTTAGCTGATGAGGTGTGAGCTTAAATAAATTTGGTTGCTAACCAAAATAAGCCACCAGAGAGCAGGATCGTTGCCGGTAGGGTGAAGACCCATGCCAGTAAAATACTGCGAACGGTGCTGCCTTGTAAGCCGCTGCGGTTAGCTACCATGGTTCCTGCGACAGCAGAGGATAAAACATGCGTGGTGGAAACTGGCATACCGGTGAAGCTGGCAATGCCAATCGCCAACGAAGCGGTGATTTGTGCTGAAGCGCCTTGGGCATAAGTCATGCCGGTTTTGCCGATTTTTTCACCGACGGTTAACACAATCCGTTTCCAACCCACCATCGTACCCAAGCCCAATGCCAAGGCAATCAAGACAATTGCCCATTGTGGTGCATATTCCGTAGGGACTACTAAATCCTTGCGCAGTTTGTTCAAATCGGCTTTATCGGTGGAAGGTAAACCAGGTAATGCTGCCACTTTTTTTGCAGTGTTGTCCAAACACAAAATCAAACGGCGTACCTGACGGCGATCATCAACATGTAAATCAGCATAACCTTTCAAACCATCTAACCGTTGTTGCAAGAGTGCGATAGCCGGCAAAGTGGTTTCGGCTTCACAAGCAAACGCCTCGGGCAACACAATACCGGCTTTGCGTGGTGGTTTGACATGCTCATTTAACAAAGCGGCATGGCGCTCATAAAACTCACCCATTTGTACCGCTGCGGCGCGGGTACGTTCAATTTGATAAGGGGTATTCGTCAAATCAAGCACAAATTGTGTGGGCGCCAAACCAATCAACACCAGCATTAACAGACCAATCCCCTTTTGACCATCATTTGAACCGTGGGCAAAACTTACGCCCATGGCCGAGGCAATCAAGGTAAAACGTGTCCAGAACGGTGGGCGTTTTTTGCCATCAAAGTTTTTCCGTTCTTCAGGGGTGAAATGCAAACGGGTATTACTGGCATAACGGCGTAACACCAATAACATGCCGCCGGCAACCAAGAAGCCAACTGTTGGTGAAATTAACAGCGACAGCATGATATCGATTGCTTTACCAGTGTTAATCCCTTGGTTGAGTGGAATGCCATTCATCAGCGAATGAGCGATGCCCACACCGAGAATGGAACCAATCAGGGTATGAGAGCTCGAGGCAGGTAAACCAACATACCACGTGCCGAAGTTCCACAAAATGGCCGAGGCTAACAGGGCGAACACCATGACTAAGCCATGACCTGAACCGACATTGAGGATCAGTTCGACTGGTAGTAAATGCACGATGGCATAGGCAACACCCAAGCCACCGAGCATCACCCCAAAAAAGTTAAAAATACCGGATGCCACTACCGCCAAATTAGCAGGCATGGCTTTGGTGTAGATCACGGTCGCAACAGCATTCGCTGTGTCGTGAAAACCATTGATAAATTCATAGGCGAGAACGAAAAACAACGCCAATAGCAGACTGGCGCTGGCACCGAGCGACAGATCGTGAAAAAGCTCGAACATGAGAGGGAAACTAGGAGTCAAAGACGGACGCTATTATTGCCGAAACAAGGTGGCTTTAGATGAATTTTCATCAAAAAGAAACATTTTTTTAACCTAACAGGGTGAGTTGGCACAAAAATGGTGCATCACAGGTGAGCCGACTCGAAATTCTGTCGCATCAACATAACAAATCACCCAGAGGCTGATCGCAGTTTAAATACAATCTGTGTTTCAATGATGTCGCTGCATCGCCAACATTGCGGCCATCCCGCATGCAGTTGGCATCTGCGATATTTCCATTCCAATTTGTTTCTCTTTTCTACCCCAGAGAGACATCAATTTAGACAAGAAAGGCAGTGTCAAGACTATGGCATGGACCGTGAATGACAGTCGGAATGTATATGGCATTCGACATTGGGGCGTGAGCTTTTTTGATGTGGGCGAACAAGGCAATGTCATCGTGCGGCCAAACGGTCGTGAAGGTGCCGAGGTCGATTTATATCAACTGACACATACCTTGCGTGATAATGGTTTGTCATTGCCTTTATTGGTGCGCTTTCCTGATATTTTGACCCAACGTGCGCGCCGCATTGTCGAAGGGTTTACCCAAGCACAGACTGACTATGACTATCCAGCTGGCTACACCTTGCTTTATCCCATCAAGGTCAACCAGCAAGAAGCGGTGGTCAAAGGGATTATTGCTGACAGCAGTTTGCCGATTGGACTGGAAGCCGGTTCAAAACCTGAATTGATGGCTGTATTGGCTTTGGCGCCACAGGGCGCCACCATTGTTTGTAATGGTTACAAAGACCGTGAATTTATTCATCTTGCTCTGATTGGACAAAAACTCGGTCACCACGTGTTTATCGTGATTGAAAAAGAATCTGAAGTGCAATTGGTCATCGAAGAAGCCCTGCGCTTAGGCGTGATGCCCAATGTAGGGCTGCGAGTGCGGTTATCTTCACTGGCCAGCAGTCGTTGGGCAGACTCCGGTGGTGATAAGGCCAAGTTTGGTTTGTCGGCTGCACAATTGATTTCTGTGAGTGAGCGTTTTATTGCAGCAGGTCTGAAACAAGCGGTGCGCCTACTTCATTTCCACATGGGGTCGCAGATTGCCAATATTGCTGACTATCGGCGTGGTTTCCGTGAGGCCTTGCGCTACTACGGCGAATTGTCTGCTTTGGGTTTGCCATTAGATCATTTGGATGTCGGCGGCGGCTTAGGCGTAGATTACGATGGCACACAATCGCGCAACGATAGCTCCGTCAACTATTCCATTGGTGAATATGCAGAAACCATCATTAGCATGGTGAAAGACTTTTGTGCCGAGCAAGCGATTCCGTGTCCGCATGTAATGAGTGAATCTGGACGTGCCTTAACTGCCCATCATGCGGTATTGGTGGTGAATGTCACCGATGTGGAGCGTGCTAACGATAGCGTGCCGTTGGTGAGTAGTGAGGAACTCGAACAGCTGGCGACACCGGTGGTCAAGTTATATGAGCTTGCCACGTCCACCGATATTTTAACCGCGACAGAAACCTATTTCCGCGCTGGTCAGTATGTGTCAACGGTGGCAGAAATGTATGTCGATGGTGTGGTGTCGTTACGTGAAAAAGCGCTTGCTGAACAATGCCACGCCGCCTTATGCCGCCGTATTTATGGGGCATTGAATACCCTACAACGCTCACACCGACCGGTATTTGATGAGCTAGGCGAGAAACTCGCTGATAAGTATTTCTGCAATTTCAGCGTGTTCCAATCGCTGCCAGATACGTGGGCCATCGATCAATTATTGCCCATCGCGCCTATTCACCGTTTACAAGAGGCGCCTACCCGCCGTGCTGTATTACAGGATCTCACCTGCGATTCTGATGGCCGTGTGACACAGTATGTCGATCAGCAAAGCATTGAATCGACCATGCCAGTGCATGATGTGGCGGTGGGTGAAGAATATCTGTTGGGTGTCTTTTTAGTCGGGGCTTATCAAGAGATTTTGGGCGATATGCACAATCTATTTGGCGATACCGATAGCGTCAACGTGTATGTCGATGCCTCGGGGGCAGTGCGTTTTGGCGGTGTTGAAGTCCATGACACCATCGAAGACATGCTGCGCTATGTCCACCTGCAACCCGATGAACTGATGAACCGTTATCGCGATAAGGTGTGGGCTGCTTCGACCTTGAGCGGAGATGAACGCCGTCATTTCTTAGAGGCCTTGCGCACTGGTTTGACCCATTCATCCTACTTGGTGGTGTAAATGCAAACACCGGATCGGTATTGGGATATTTTTTGTCGTGTCGTAGATAATTATGGCGACATTGGGGTGTGTTGGCGTTTAGCACAACAGCTGGCGCAAGACTATGCCTTACCAATCCGGCTATGGGTGGATGACTTGGTGAGCTTTGCTCGTATTGAACGCCGCGTGCAAAGCCATGTCGCGAGGCAAACAGTCGAGGGAATTACCATTTGTCACTGGCTACCCGATCAAGAACCACCGGTTCCCGGTGAAGTGGTGATTGAAGCCTTTGCTTGTGGTCTGTCTGAAACCTTTTTACACGCGATGGCACGCTGTCAACCACCGCCACAGTGGATTAACCTAGAGTATCTGTCGGCAGAGGCGTGGGTGGAAGGCTGTCATCTGAGCCAGTCGCGACATCCGCGCTTACCGTTACAACAAACCTTTTTCTTCCCTGGGTTTTCTAGCAATACCGGTGGTGTTTTGGGAAGCGATGCCAGTTGTCAGGCACGCGAGGCGTTTTTAGCTGATCCACGGCAACAAGCTGATTTTTGGCAACAACTTGGCTTATCGGTTCCTTCGGCGGAAGAACTCACCATTTCTGTTTTTGCTTATGAACCGCCGGCATTGGCATGTTGGTTACAAGTGCTGGCCCACAGTCCACAGCCAGTGCGCTTGCTCATACCAAATGATCAGACCGCAAAAATGGTGGCTGCCTACTACAAGCAGCCCTTTACCACTGGTGCTTGTTTACAACAGGGTTCGCTTACGTTGCATAACCTAGAATTTGGCAACCAAGCTTTTTTTGATCGTTTGCTGTGGAGCTGTGACATCAACATTGTCAGAGGTGAAGATTCGTTTGTGCGAGCGCAGTGGGCGGCCAAACCTTTTTTCTGGCATATCTACCCCACCGAGGACGGTGCCCATTGGCAGAAACTAGAAGCATTTTGGCATGGTTACAGTGCTGCGCTACCGACTGATTTACAGCAATTAGGTTGGTCTAACTGGCATTGGTTAAATGCGGAGGTTGTGCCAGAGGTTGAGCAGTTGGCGATGCAATGGCAAGCATGGCTCGATCATCTCCCGCAGTGGCAACGCCATGCCAGCGATTGGGAACGCCAACTTTCTCAACATGGACATCTCGCCGCTAATTTAGTGCGCTGGGTTCGGCGATAGCCCTGTTTCTCTCTACTTTGCCTTCTGTTTCATCAAACAGAGGGTGACCCTTCTTGTATCTGATCTAAGCACCAAAAAAGAGCAGGATAAGCTGCTTCTCTGTGCAGAACGATAGGATCGGCTGCCCGAGTGGTGGGTTTGGCTGCACCAGATTTGATTTCTTAAATTTATCTTAAGAAAAATCACTTTTATAAACAAAATCTTATAAAAATAGGCATTAGGCTTGCTTATGGTGCGTCCAACTTGCAATCAATCCTCGGAGATAGGCAGATGGATCACAGTTATAGTGCACAGGATGTGCTCTTTATCTTGTTGGGCGCCATTATGATTTTGGCGATGCATGCTGGCTTTGCTTTTTTAGAGTTGGGGACAGTGCGCCGAAAAAACCAAGTCAATGCCTTGGTCAAAATTCTGACCGACTTTGCTGTGTCGGCCTTGGCTTATTTTTTCATCGGTTATAGCGTGGCGTATGGCGTCAATTTCTTTGCCTCGGCACAAGAGATGACCACCAATCACGGCTATGACTTAGTTAAATTTTTCTTTTTATTGACCTTTGCTGCGGCCATTCCGGCAATTGTGTCCGGTGGCATTGCTGAGCGAGCACGTTTTCATCCGCAAACATTAGCCACCTGTATTCTTGTTGGTTTGGTCTATCCCTTTTTTGAAGGCATCGCTTGGAATGGTCATTTTGGTTTGCAAGATTGGTTGCAACAGCAATTTGGTGCCACTTTCCATGATTTTGCCGGATCGGTAGTGGTGCATGCAGTGGGGGGATGGATTGGCCTCGCTGCCGTTTTACACCTCGGCGCCCGCAAAGGTCGTTATTCGCGTGAAGGTCATGTAGCAGCGCATCCGCCTTCTTCCATTCCATTTTTGGCACTCGGCGCATGGATTTTAATTGTTGGCTGGTTTGGCTTTAATGTGATGAGTGCACAAAAAATCGAGGGCATTAGCGGTTTGGTGGCCATGAATTCGTTAATGGCAATGGTGGGAGGCACTTTGGTGGCGATGGTGATGGGGAAAAATGACCCCGGGTTTATCCATAACGGCCCGCTGGCTGGTTTGGTTGCCGTCTGCGCAGGTTCTGACATCATGCACCCAATCGGTGCTTTGGTTGTTGGATCGGTGGCAGGTGCGATTTTTGTATGGATGTTCACCGTGACCCAAAACCGTTGGAAAATCGATGATGTTTTAGGTGTGTGGCCGTTGCATGGTATCTGTGGCGTGTGGGGTGGCCTTGCTGCTGGCATCTTTGGGCAACAGGCTCTGGGCGGTTTGGGGAATGTCAGCTTGATGGCACAACTGATTGGTACTGGGTTAGGCGTGGTGATTGCTTTTTTCGGAGGCTATGTGGTGTATGGGGTCTTAAAGAAAACCATCGGTATTCGATTAGATGAGGAAGAAGAATTTAACGGGGCTGACTTATCTATCCATCGTATTACCGCCACCCCCGAACGAGAAACCCATTTCTAACCCCAATCCATTCAAAAGCCTCATCATGCCTTAGATGAGGCTTTATCTTTTTGCTTATATCAATTTTTCTCTCAACCCACTACTTCGCTGCACACGTTGCCCAATTGCTTTTTTAAAGACTTCTTCGCCATTAGGTGGAAAGACTAAAGTACATTTCTTTTTCGAACGGGTAATTGCAGTGTAAATCAGCTCTGAGGTTAAAATTGCACTGTATTGATCAGGTATAATCAATACGGTATGTGTAAACTCCGAACCTTGTGATTTGTGGACTGTCATGGCAAACACAGTGTCCACATCATTCAAACGTGAAGGTACTACCCATTTGATACGACCATCGGCTAATTGAAATGCGACGCGCAATTGAGAGGGGGCAGCAGGGTTTTCTGGATCACGCCATTCCAAGGTAATACCAATATCGCCATTCATCAGCTCTAGATTATAGTTGTTCTTTGTTACCATGACAGGCCGGCCGTAATACCAGCTTTTCTTACCCGAAATAATATTCAGTTGATTTTTAATATAACTTTCAACAACCTGATTGACACCTTCAACACCCCATGTGCCATCACGAATGGCTGTTAAAATCTGAAACTGGTTATAGGTTTCTAATACCTCTTTCGCCCACTGATCTTGATTGTCTGGTGATTGAATGCGAATTTTTTTCAGATACTGCTGATAGTTTTCTAATAAATCAGACCATTGTTTGTTTTTATAATTGTTGATGCTTATTCTAGCCGTTTCATCACTATGATTAAAACAAGATATAAATTTATTCTGCCACAATTCATGCTGTTTTTTAGGTTCTGCATCAAGATATTCTTGTAGGAAGTTAGCTAATTGACCAATACCTTTTTCTGCATTGAAACGGTAGCTATGCCGTAACATCACAATATGATCAGCGACTGCCGGAGATGTATCGCCAAGTGCTGTTAATTGGATTCCTGTCATTTGTGTTAGATGGTTGACTAAATTCGGCGAGGCAAATAAGGATGGCTTATTTTGCTGTTTTAATTTCATTAGCGGGTAGTCCATACATAAACTCCCTAATACCGTGCCGGCTTCTACTGATGCTAATTGTTGGTGGTCGCCTAGTAGAATTAAACGTGCATCTGGAGGTAAAGCATCTAGTAATTTAGCCATCATTTCTAAATCAATCATTGACGCTTCATCAATCACTAATACATCCAGTGGCAATTGCATGTCAGAGTGATATTTAAACTTTCGACTATCTGGCCGTGCTCCAAGTAAGCGATGTAATGTCGCCACTTGAGTTGGGAGGGTCGCCATTACTTTTTCTTTATCTTCTGCTGTTTTAAATAATGGAGATAAAGACTCTGAGAGTGTTTTTAATTGTTGACCGATTGATTCTGTTAATCGTGCAGCTGCTTTGCCTGTTGGAGCGGCCAACCGAATTACCAGTGGTTTTTGTTGTTTAGATTGGAGGATTTGCAGGGCTGCTAAAATTTTTACTACTGTCGTGGTTTTTCCGGTACCTGGCCCGCCTGAAATCACAGCAAAACGCTGTTTTATGGCTAAAGCCGCAGCAACTTTTTGCCAATCTGTAGAGGTATTATCTTTTGGTGTTGGAAATAAGGCTGTTAATGTTTTTTCAATGGTTATATCAGGTAGGCAAATATCAATTTCGTTTTCAAACCGCTGCTGTAAAGCATTAGCAACCTGACATTCATATTGATAATAACGACGTAAATAAAGCCGAGGCGGCTCAAAATAAAGCGGTGCTATAGTGTCAGACCGTGTGCTGACACTAGGTGACCCCATCAAAATATTAGTCCAGTCTGTCAAACTGACGTTATCAATCCAGTCATTAAGCTGACGCAGTTGAGACGTGTCTTCCCCTTCTTCGGTCCAAAGATGGATAACCTGACTTAGAGATGAATCCAGCGATAAGGCGGGGTGTCCTTTACTTAAATTTGCACTGGCTAAGGCTGCTGCGAGCAGCACTAAGGGATGTTCGTTTGGAGAACAATCGTGAAGAAAACGAGCAAAAGCAACATCTAGGGGACGTAGGCCGTGATAGTGTTGCCATTGTTGCAGATCATGTAGCAAATCGTTAGTTGTGAGTGGCATGAAAGTGTTCTCTGTGAAAAATATGGCTTAATCATAAGGCAATAACAACTATCTGAAAAACTAGGAACGATGTCCATGCGTAAAAAACTGCCGATCGGCATTCAAACCTTCGCCAAAATTCGTGAAGACAATCACTACTACATCGACAAAACCCCGATGGCCTACCAACTGGCTATGCAGGGGAGTCATTACTTTTTATCCCGCCCGCGTCGCTTTGGTAAAAGCTTGTTCCTCGATACCTTAGCTGAACTGTGGGCGGGGAATGAATCGCTGTTTCAAGGGTTGTGGATTCACGATAAGTGGGATTGGTCGCAGTCTTATCCGGTGATTCGGATTAGCTTTGGCGGCGGGGTGATGCGTTCACCTGAAGCACTGCAAGAACGAATTCAACATATTTTACATTCTGAAGCTGAACGATTTGGGTTGAGCTATCGCACCCCCTCGGTGGTTGATCGCTTCATTGATTTGATTCAATACGCACATCAAAAATCAGGGCAGCGAGTGGTGGTGTTAGTGGATGAGTACGACAAACCGATTTTGGATAACCTCAC
>NZ_ATVC01000035.1 GCF_000420525.1 Aquaspirillum serpens DSM 68 | reverse complement strand
AGTAATGCGTTAAGCTAACCGATACTAATTGCTCGTGTGGCTTGATCCTATAAGTAGCGACACTTACACAATCTAACCCATAATCATCTAACCCATAATCTTTACTTCTTCTCTCCCCTTTTTGCTTGGCGGCCATAGCGAGTTGGTACCACCCCTTCCCTTCCCGAACAGGACCGTGAAACGACTCAGCGCCGATGATAGTGCAGATCCCTGTGTGAAAGTAGGTCTCCGCCAAGCCCCCCATTACAAAAGCCCCTGACAATCAGTTTGTCAGGGGCTTTTGGCTTTTGGACAACAAAAAATTTTTGTTGCAAAAATATGAAATTTTTTTGTTGTCACCTATTTACCGTTAGTTTGCGTTAGCATAGCGTTCATCCATCACATGGTACGGTGAAAATTAACACCGGCAACTTGAAAGAGGGAATCTATGAATGCAGCAAAAAAAATCCGCAAGCTAATTGAGTCGGGTCGTGATCCACAACAAATGGAAGTGTTAAAGCAGTTGGCAGTTGCTTTAGAAATGAAAAAGTTATTTGATATTAGCCAACTGTATGAAATTGATATGCGCTATTTTGAGTTGGGCTTGGAGCTGATGAACGATTGGCGCTTAGATCAACATTTGAATGCCCGCAATCGTTTGACGGAGCAGATTCTTGGCTTAACCGCAGATGTTCAAACTGAGGGCAATGTTGTCCAAGTTCAAACACCTGCGGAATTAGCTGTTGAGGTGAATGTAAATACGCAGTCAATCAAGTCAGATTCTGAGCACGTCTAAGAGCTCAGCCTGCATCATCAATAAACTCTTCGCATCATTTAATGCCGCGCCGGTGAGTAAAAAGGCATCTTCGGCGCGGCCTCCCAAAGTCATAATCTTGGCAGAATGTACGCTGACTTTATAACTTGATAAGACACAGGCCACACGCGCTAATAAGCCAGGTTTATCGCCCGCAACAATTGATAAAACATAACCATCTCCTTTATCGTCAGCACGAATATTGACTTGGGGGTTGATAGGAAAATGTTTTAGATGCCGATTAATACGACCTTGTGAGGGAGGGCATAGTAAATCCCCTCCACGCTCAATCGCATGAGCTAATTCAAACTCGATGAAGTTAATCATTTCACGGTAGCTGATATCACCACCATTCTCGGGTACAAAAACATGGAATGTATCTAAAGCATATTTATGTCTTGTTGTATAGATTTTGGCATCAGCGATGCTATAAGCCGTTTTATTAAAAAATAAACAAATCCGCGCAAATAAATCTGGTTTGTCTGGGGTATAGACCAACACATCAATACCTTCGCGATCGTCTGATAACCTTGCTCTGACTAAAGGCTGTTCAGTGCGTGCAAAGCGGTTTAATACCCGCGCATGCCAAGCAATTTCCCGTGCCTCATGGCGTAAAAAATAGACCATGTCGAGCTGTTGCCATAATGCTTCTTCTGCGCCATCTGGAACCATATTCAGACGTAAAAGAATTCTTGCCTCATGTTTTCGCTCTTCTAACGCAGAATCTAAATCGAGTTGTTTACCAGAGCCTAAATAGCGCAAAGTAGAATGATATAAATCTTCTAATAATTTTGCTTTCCAAGCATTCCAAACTTTTGGACTGGTACCACGAATGTCTGCCACGGTTAACAGATATAGGGCTGTCAAACGGCGCGGAGTTTGTACGCGATGAGCAAAGTCAGCAATCACAGCTGGATCGTAAATATCTTGCTTTTGCGCGATACTCGAAAACGTAAGGTGTTCTTGTACCAACCATTCAACTAATTCTGTTTCTTCTTCGTTAAATCCATGATTCAGACAAAATTCTCTTGCATCGCTTTTACCAAGCTCAGAATGGTCACCACCTCGTCCTTTGGCAATATCATGGAATAAACCTGCTAAATAAAGTAACTCTGGTTTTTGGAAATCAGCAATTAACCGACTTAAAGTAGGATACTCATGGTTAAAAGCAGGAATAGCAAAGCGGCGTAAGTTACGCACTACCATTAAAATATGTTCATCTACAGTGTAAACATGGAATAAATCATGCTGCATCCTGCCAACAATTTTACCAAAAGCGGGTAAATAACGTCCCAATACGCCGTATAGGTTCATGCGGCGTAAAGTACGGGTTAAACCCTGTGGTTGGGTAAAAAGTTGGATAAATAAATCACGGTTAGTTTGATCGCGTCGGAAACGATCATTGATTAAACCGCGTGCATGCCATAGTGCCCGTAGTGTACGCGGTGCAATACCGTTAAGCTCAGGGTGTTGGGAAAGCAATAAAAATGTCTCGAGAATAGCACTGGGGTTTTTCTCAAAATAATCTAAACGCCGCAGAGCCAGCATGCCGTTGACCGATTTGAAACGATCATTAAGAATCACCACATTCTGTTTTGCTTGAGAAAATAAGCGATTGCGTAGATTAGGCAATAAAATACCGTTTAACTGATGAATAATTCTTGCCGCACGGTAGTATTGCTCCATCAGTTTTTCACTGGCACGCAGTTCTTTACTGTCTGTCAAACCCCATTGATAGGCTACTTTTTGCTGTAGATCGAAAATGAGTCTATCTTCTCGCCGATGTGCCGTGAGATGAAGATCAATGCGTAAGGTTTGCAGGCGTTGTTGTGCATTTTTTAATAAACGCGCCTCGGCTCGAGTGAGAATATCCTGCTCGACCATGGTTTGCCATTCGCTATTGAGTCCAATTGCTTTAGCAACCCAAATCAAGGTGTGTAAATCACGTAACCCACCCACATTTTCTTTAATGTTGGGTTCTAAATTATTGGTTACACCGAAAGCTTTGGCGTGTCTTTGTTGCTGCTCTAAAACTTTAGCTTCAAAGAATCCTACTGGATCGCGATGTCGTTCTAATTCTGTGACTAGATTGTCATATAAATTTTGATTGCCACACAATAAACGTGTTTCCAGTAACGTGGTTTCAATCGTGATATCGTTTTGTGCTTCTGCTAAGCATTCTGCAACTGTCCGAACACTGTGCCCGACATCAAGACCAATATCCCAAAATAAAGGAATTAATTGCCCAATTTTTTCTTGTAGGATTGCTGCCGCACTATCGGGAAGCAACACTAATATGTCGATATCAGAATGAGGAAAGAGCTCTCCACGGCCATATCCTCCAACAGCTAATAAGGCGGCTTGGTTATCAAAATCATGTGCAGCCCATATTTTTTGGATTGCCTCATCGACTGCCACACAATGTTCCTGTAGCAATAACCCTGGGTTACGGTGCTCATTCCATGCTTGTGCTAGATCTTGGCGTGTTTGGCTTAATGCCGCCCGCCATAAACTAATTTCTGAGGTCATACGCTATATCTTTCGCGATAGAAGAGCAAAGCAATGCCGCCGGTTAAGAACAGCACTGTTGGCATAAGGGTGATCAAAATAGGTTGCCATTGATAGAGTAAACCTAAATGACCAATCAATCGATTTAAAAAGTGAAACGAAAGACCGATGACAATTCCAATAAATAAGCGGTAGCCTAAACTGACTTGACGTTGATTGGCAGGGGTGAAACCCACAGCGATAATCGCCATCGACAGACAGGCTAAGGGGTAAAACAGCTTGCCCCATAGTGCAATCTCATATCGACTGGTTTTCTGTTTATTATTCTTAAGATGTTCGATATAAGAAAACAAATTCATGGCTGACATTTTTTCTGGTACAACGAGTAAAACATCTAAAATCTCTGGTCGTAATACCGACTGCCAAATACGTTCTGCTTGGTGTTCGATCCGAGTCGAATCACTTCCAAAATAGGTTGTTCTGACTTCTTGCAATAGCCATTTATCTTCACCTTGATATAAACCACGATTGGCTTCTTGTATGGCTGTTAGCCGATAATCTTGGTCATATTGGTAAATGCGAACATTTAACAAAGTGTTATCCGGTAACATGGTTTTCACATTGATGAAATGGTTATCATCTTTTACCCATAATCCAGACCGAAAATCTTGGGCAACTACAGAACGAGTCGCTTGTAGATATAAGCGTTCTGCTTCTTGTTCTGCTTTGGGTGCCACAAATTCGCCCATGAGAAATGTGACAACAGCAAAGCCAGTGCCTACCATCAGTAAAATTAAACTGATATAGCGTGCTGATACACCAGAGGTTCGAATGACAGCATATTCTGAACTGGCGGCTAAAAGCGTTAATGCAGCTAATGAGCCAATTAAGACAGCAAGCGGTAACAGTTGATAAACATGCCCAGGGATATAGAGAGCCACCACGGTTAACATGGTTTTCCAGTCATAATGATGACGACCTAAGGCAGATAATTCTCCTAACACATCAAAGAAAGCAAAGAGCGACAATAAAGCCAACAAGGTAAATAAAGTTGTTCGGACAATATTGCCGATAAGATAACGTGCGATCAAACTCATGATAAAGACCGACTTTGCAGTTGGCGACGTAACAAGCGTAGTGGCTTACGGCGCAAGGTGAGTAAAAGCACGAACAATGCCAACATAACAATATGCAGCGGTAAAATAGCGAAGGCACTTTCCAGCTTGCCGTTACCAATCCATTTTTGTGCCACGTTCATGCTTTGGTAATAGAGTTGATAAATTAACAACGCGATTAACAAATTAAAGGTATGGCCGCTGCGTGGGTTGTAATAAGCCAAAGGAATGGCGAGCAAGGCGAGAATCAAAGTGGCAATTGGCATCGATATTCGCCATGCCAATTCTGCACGGTCATCCGATTGATTTCGCTGCCATAATTCTGATGTTGTTCGCTGTTTGGCGGCGGTAGCGTTGGGCTGTCGTAAGCTTTGGTCGATTTTGACTTGATAACGTTCAAATTCAACCAAACGATAATTGGCCTGCCCCGGTTGACCATCATAGCGCCGACCATCTTCTAGGATGAGATAGCGTTCGCCTTGCTCTGTCGTATGCAGGTAACCACGGCGTGCCAAAATAGTAGAGAGCACACCGTTTTCCCAAGACTCAACAAAGATATTTTGCGCTGAACCGTTTTCGCTGGAGAAATTTTCGACAAAATAAACGCGGTCGGCACTTTTTGATTCTTTAAAAATGCCAGGGGCAAGGGCGCTAACTTCTTCTCGTTGTTTGAGTAAGTCGGCATACTCATTGCCTTTTTTGTGTGCCCACGGTGCAATCCACAGGGTAACACTGGCAATAATGACAGTTATGGGGATGGCAAACATCAATACAGGGCGTATCCACTGGGTGGGTGACACCCCTGCTGCTAGCCACACAACCATTTCGTGATCACGGTAGATCCGTGTTAACACCACCAGCACAGCAACAAAAACGGTAATGGATAACAAGGTGCCAAACGACGCTAAGGCGGTAAACGCAATCATGGCAAAGATGGCATCGGTGGCGAGATCGCCGGCAGCCGCTTTGTCGAACAAACGCACGACTTGCGTGGTCAACATAATGGCCAATAGCACGAAAAAAACCGCGAAGGTGACCGAGGTCAGTTCGCGGACGAGACTACGTTGAAAAATCATAAAATGTGCCTTTTTGACATCCCGCTGAAATGCTAGTGATAATGTTGCAGGAAGCGGAAAAATGCCGGAATCGGTCTAAAATCGAAGAAATCAGACCAAGCGTCGCAAATACTCTAGAAAATGGGGTATAACTGGAGCGAGTGGTGTTACGCTATGGCATATTTTTTGGATGTCATTCAATGTCAATAAACATAAGGAATCACGAACATGGACTTTAGCATAAAAAGCGGTAGCCCGGAAAAACAGCGTGTGGCGTGTGTGATTGTGGGGGTCTTTGAATCGCGCAAACTGTCTTTCGCTGCTGACTTAATAGACCGCATTTCCAATGGTTTTTTAAGTGATGTGCTCAAACGTGGTGATATGGATGGCAAGTTAGGCACCACTTTGGTGCTGCATGCGGTGCCTCATACCTTATGTGACCGTGTGATGCTGGTTGGTTTGGGCAAAGAGCGTGATTTTCGTGAAAAAGAATACCGCGAGGCGATTAAAGCCTCGGTGCGTGCCTTAAGTGCTACCGCCGCCGTGGAAGCAGTCAGCTACATCTCAGAAATTCCAGTCAAAAAGCATGATGTAACATGGATGGTGCAAGAAGCCGTGGTGGCGACGCTGGATGTGTTATACAAATTTGATCGCTTTAAAACCAAAGTTGAAGAGCACCCACGAGAATTGCGCAAATTGACTTTATCAGTTTCGCGGCGCAGTGATTTGGCCGAAGGTGAAACCGGCTTAGCGCGTGGTTTGGCTGTTGCTGGTGGGATGAAACTGTGCCGCGATTTGGGCAATTTACCAAGCAATATCTGTACGCCGCGTTATGTCGCACAAACCGCAGAAAGCTTGGCCACCGAATATGGTGTTGAAGCCGAGATTTTAGATGAAGACGCTATCAACGCTCTGGGTATGCGTACCTTCCTTTCTGTTGCCAAAGGCAGTATCGAGCCGCCGCGTTTGATTGTGTTGAAATATCAAGGGACTTTGGCCACCGTGCAACCGGTGGTGTTAGTAGGCAAGGGGATTACCTTTGACTCGGGTGGTATTTCGCTTAAACCAGGCGAAGGCATGGACGAAATGAAATATGACATGCTTGGTGCGGCAACGGTATTGGGTACTTTCCGTGCGGCGGTTGAGATGCAACTGCCGTTGAATTTGATCGCGGTGGTGGCAACATGTGAAAACATGCCCTCCGGTGGTGCCAGCAAACCCGGTGACATCATTGAATCGATGTCTGGGCAAACCATTGAAATTCTCAACACCGATGCCGAAGGTCGCCTGATTTTGTGTGATGCGTTGACTTATGTAGAACGCTTTAACCCACAAGCGGTGATTGATGTCGCGACTTTAACCGGCGCTTGTATTATTGCTTTGGGTCATCAAACCACTGCTGTGTTCAGTAACCAAGATCACTTGGCGCGTGAGTTAGTCACTGCAGGCGAAGAAGCGGGTGATCGTGCATGGCAGATGCCGTTATTTGAAGAATATCAAGAACAGCTCAAGAGCCCATTTGCTGATATGGCTAATATCGGTGGTCGCCCTGCCGGTTCGATCACGGCGGCATGTTTCTTGTCACGTTTTGCCAAAGCCTACGATTGGGCACATTTAGATATTGCCGGCACTGGTTGGAAAAGTGGCAAAGACAAAGGTGCAACAGGCCGTCCGGTGCCGCTGTTGGTGCAGTTCTTACAGGACAAAGCTGATGCTTTGAGTGGTCACAGTCTGCGCCGTGGTCGTCCACGTCGCGATCATGAGGAAAGCGCTGCAGACGATGCGGATTGATTTTTACCACCACGTTACCCGCCCGTTGCCGTTTTGCTGTCGTTTAATCCAGACCGCATGGCAACGTGGTAGTCAGCTGATGGTATTGGTGCCTGATTCTGCACAGTGTCAGGCACTTGACCAATTATTGTGGACATTTCAGCCACAAGCTTTTATTCCGCATTGTGCGCCGACGGCGGCTTATGCCGATCAAACGCCGATTTGGTTGGCAACTGAATTGCCGCCGGTGGTGATGGGGCGAGTGTTGTTGAACTTACACTTGTCGCCATTGCCTCAAGCACAGCAATTTGAACGTATTTTGCAAATTGCTAGTGCGGATGAGGCGGAATTAACGCAAGCACGGCAAGTGGCTCGGCACTATAAGCAATTAGGGGCCGAGATTGTCTATCACGATATGACGGGCCGTGGTTAAGGCCGCGTAACAGATTGAAAGAACATGGGATACCGTTTAAGTAAAATTGCGACCCGTACCGGCGACGATGGCAGCACCGGCCTTGGTGATGGCAGCCGTGTCCCAAAACATGCTTTGCGTGTGGTGGCCTTGGGCGATGTGGATGAACTCAATAGTCAATTGGGTTTATTGTTATGTGAATCTCTACCTGAGACAGCGCGGGTGCAGCTGACCGCCATTCAAAATGAACTGTTCCAAGTCGGGGGCGAGTTGGCAGTGCCAGGTTTTCACTGGTTGGAAGAGACTGCATTATTGCGTATAGATAACTGGTTGGCGGAGATGAATACCGAGCTACCGCCGTTGCAAGAATTTATCTTGCCGGGTGGGTGTCGCAGTGCGGCATTAAGTCATGTTGCGCGTGCAGTGGCGCGGCGTGCCGAGCGCAGTGTGGTGGCGTTGGCAGCAGAAGAAGCGGGTGTTTCACCACGATTACAACAATATCTCAATCGCTTATCCGATGCGCTGTTTGTGTTGGCGCGGTTATTGAACCGCTATGAAGGTGGACAAGAAGTGATGTGGCAAAAACCGCAAGCGCCGGAGGAGTCAATCCAATGAAATTGCAGGCCAAACATATTCAAGCGGTGTTGACATTGTTTGGTCAGGCATCGCCTAAACAAAAATTGGCAGCGGCGGTGGTGTTGCTTACCGCTGTGTTGGGATGGTGGTTTGGTACCTCGGCCAGTCACGACACGATTCAAGGCAAAGTGATTGCGGTGGCCGATGGCGATACGGTGACGGTGCAGGATGTCGCCATGTCGCAACATCGCATCCGAATGGCGTTTATTGATGCCCCAGAAAAGGCCCAACCACATGGCGACGAGGCCAAACAGCATTTATCTGGACAAGTGCTCGGGCAAACGGTGACGGTCGATGTCATCGAGAAAGACCGTTATGGCCGCACCGTGGGTCGGGTGCGCTTGGCGGGTGCCGATATCAACTATGAAATGGTGCGGCAAGGTTTGGCATGGCATTACACCCAATATGCTAAAAAACAAGCCAGTAGCGACTATGCCCGCTATCAACAGGCGCAAAAGCTGGCCGAGCAACAAGGCACGGGATTATGGCAACAAACCAATCCCACTCCGCCGTGGGACTTTCGCCAACAGAAGCGAGCTGCTCAGTAACCCAAGCGACGGGGCTTTTTGTTAGAATCGGCCTTTGTGGTTTGATATGGTTCTTTCATGGCTGCTTTGCCTACGCATACATTACATCAGCTCTTATCCGAGGTGATGACCCGAGATTTTCCTGTTCTTAAAGCCCGTTTACGTCAATTGCAACAACGTCTGAAAGCCGGTAAACCTGCTGATCGGATGTTTGCTGAATTAGAACGTGATATGCAACGCTCACGCCAGCGTTACCAAACTCGTTTAACCGCCCTCCCCCAACCGCAATTCGACCCTGCTCTCCCTGTTAATCAGCGTTTAGAGGATCTCAAACAGGCGATTAACCAACATCAAGTGGTGATTGTCTGTGGTGAAACTGGCTCGGGGAAAACCACCCAGTTGCCTAAGTTGTGTCTGGAATTAGGGCGTGGGGTGCGTGGCTTGATTGGTCATACCCAGCCGCGTCGCTTGGCGGCACGCTCGGTAGCGCAGCGTATCGCACAGGAATTGCAAACCAAACTTGGCGAACAAGTCGGTTTTAAAGTGCGGTTTACCGATCACAGTTCGGAACGCAGTTATATCAAACTGATGACCGATGGCATTTTATTGGCTGAAACGCAGAACGACCGTTATCTCAATCAATACGACACCATTATCATTGACGAAGCGCATGAACGCTCGTTGAACATTGATTTTTTATTAGGCTATTTAAAACAGATCTTACCCCGTCGTCCCGACTTAAAAGTGATCGTTACCTCAGCCACCATTGACGCTGAACGGTTTAGTCAACACTTCAATGGCGCACCGGTGCTAGAAGTCTCGGGCAGAACCTATCCGGTGGAAATTCGTTATCGGCCTTTGCAAGAACGCGATGAAGATGAAGCCGAATTGGAGATGGAAGAAGCGATTGTTGAGGCGGTTCAAGAATTACACACGCATGGTGCCGGTGATGTATTGGTGTTTTTACCAGGGGAACGGGAGATTCGAGAAACTGCCGATGCCCTACGGCAAATGAATCGTGGTGCCGGATATGACATTCTGCCTCTGTTTGCGCGGCTATCGAATGAAGAACAAAACCGCATTTTCCAAACCGGCGGTGAGCGTCGCCGCGTGGTATTGGCCACCAATGTGGCAGAAACCTCGCTGACGGTGCCTGGGATTAAATATGTGATTGATACCGGTTTGGCACGGGTAAAGCGCTATTCGCCGCGTGCCAAAGTCGAGCAATTACATGTTGAAAAAATCAGCCAAGCCGCCGCTCGACAACGTGCAGGCCGTTGTGGTCGCGTACAAGCTGGGGTATGTATTCGCTTATATAGCGAGGAAGATTTTAACGCCCGTTCCGCTTTTACCGATCCTGAGATTATCCGCAGCAATTTGGCGGCAGTGATTTTACGAATGGCCAGCCTGCGGTTAGGCGCGATTGACGAATTTCCCTTTATCGAGGCACCAAGTCGGCGCTTGATTGCCGATGGTGTCCAGCTATTGCATGAACTCGGCGCGTTGGATGAATCACAGCAGTTAACACCGCTTGGCAATGAATTAGCGCGGATTCCGGTTGACCCGAGAATTGGCCGGATGTTGTTGGCTGGGCGGCAATTTCATTGTGTGAACGAGATTTTGATTTTGGCGGCGGCGCTTTCCATTCAAGATCCGCGTGAGCGTCCCTTTGAAGCGCGAGAGGCGGCAGAGCGCGCCCAAGCCCGTTTTAAAGATGAAAAATCCGATTTCCTCGCCTTTTTAAATGTATGGCAATTCTTTCACGAGGCGTTAGCGAATAAAACCTCGAATCGTCAGCTGATTAACCTATGTCATCAACACTTTTTGTCATATTTGCGCTTGCGTGAGTGGCGAGAGTTACATGGTCAATTAAAACAAATCGCGGATGAATTGGGTCTGCGCGACAACACTACCCCCGCCACCTTTGAGCAAATTCATTGTGCTTTATTGACGGGTTTGTTGGGCAATATTGGCATGAAAACCTTAGAGGGCGATGGCTATTTAGGCGCACGCGGTATTCAGTTTCATATCTTCCCTGCTTCTGGATTGCGGCGGACAAAGGCGAAGTGGATATTAGCCGCTGAACTCACTGAAACCACACGCTTATATGGTCGTTGTATTGCTGTGATTGAGCCTGAGTGGGTCGAAGGTTTGGCCGAACATTTGGTGAAACGTCACTATTTTGAACCGCATTGGGAAAAAGCCCGAGGTGAGGTGGTCGCGACAGAAAAAGTAACCTTGTATGGTTTGCCGATTGTCGCGCGGCGGCAAGTCAGTTATGGCCGTATCAACCCAGAAGAAGCCCGCGAGATTTTTATTCGTGAGGCGCTGGCGGTGGGCGAGTTTAATACCCGTGCCGCGTTTTTCCGCCACAATCAAACACTGATCCGCGAAGTGCAACAGTTGGAACATAAAGCACGGCGACAAGATGTGTTGGTGGATGAACAGACGCTGTTTGATTTCTACAACGAGCGCATTCCAAGCCATATTGTTGATTCGGCCAGTTTTGACAGTTGGTTAGATGAAATACAGAAAACCGAACCACGCCGGTTGTATCTCAGCCGCGACTACTTAATGCAACATGCCGCCGAGCATGTTACCGAAGAGCAATTCCCCACCCATTTTGAAACAGCAGATGGTCGTTTGAAATTGCGTTATCGTTTTGAACCCAATCATGTTCTTGATGGGGTAACAGTTGATATTCCGCTGCCAATTTTGAATCGATTGCCGCTCGAACCTTTCGAATGGCTGGTGCCGGGGATGTTACGTGAGAAAGTTACCCTGCTGATTAAGAGCCTGCCCAAGGGCCTGCGCCGCTTATGTGTGCCGGTACCGGATTGTGTTACACGCTTTTTATCTTCACCGTTGGATAAACAACACAGTCTATTGTCCCAACTGGTGCGTTTTTTACAGCAAGACACCGGACAAAGTTTCAGTGAAACAGATTTTGTGCTCGGTCAACTGCCGCT
The DNA here is from genome assembly GCF_000420525.1 of Aquaspirillum serpens DSM 68. Lineage (GTDB taxonomy): Bacteria > Pseudomonadota > Gammaproteobacteria > Burkholderiales > Aquaspirillaceae > Aquaspirillum > Aquaspirillum serpens. The sequence continues at coordinate 16,404 of NZ_ATVC01000035.1, read as the reverse complement.
GCATTGCTGGATGAATTTCCGCATTTTGGATGATGGTCGGCAAGAGCTGGGCATGGGGCGTGATCTATCACAGCTGCAACAGCAATTTGGCGAAGTAGCACAGCTGACCTTCCGTGAAAGTTCTTTGGAATGGGAACGTGATGAAGTCATCGCGTGGGATTTTGGCGCGCTACCGGCGGTGATTCAATTTGCCCGAGGACGTCAACAACTCACTGGCTATCCGGCTTTAGCGGTTGAAGGTGAGCGTGTTGCCATTCGTTTGTTTGATACCGAGCTGGCCGCCGAAGCCTCGCATCGGCAAGGGGTGATTCGTTTATTGCAATTACAGCTGAAAGAACAGATGAAACAGCTGCAAAAAGGCTGGTCTGAGTTGACGCAAACGGCGTTGTTATTGCGTGGGGTAATCAATCGCGAGGCATTATTGGCCGATGCGATCACCGCTATTTGTGATCGGGCGCTGGTGGGGGAAGATGTATTGCCGCGTGATGAACGCGCATTTGAAGAACAAAAAACCCGTGCTCGGGCGCGCCTGCCGGCGGTTAAACAGGCGGTGGCGGCGTTGTGTCTAGAGATTGCTGGCGAATATCAAAAGGTAGCGCAATCGCTGGAGAAACATCCTTTGGCGGCGGCGCTGCGTGAGCAATTACACACGTTAATTTATCAGGGCTTTTTATCCGCAACACCGTGGCCACAGCTGGCGCAACTGCTGCGTTATCTACGGGCAATGGGGTTGCGGATGGAAAAATATCGCAATAATCCCCCCCGCGATCAAAAACACGCGGCTGAAATTCAACGGCTGTGGCGGGAGTGGGAAAGTGCGGTGGCACAACAACAAGGGATGGCCAGTGTCGGGTTATTGGCTGTGCGTTGGCAATTAGAAGAATTGCGCGTGTCGTTGTTTGCCCAAGAACTGAAAACCCCTTACCCAGTGTCGGTGAAACGGGTTGAGGCGGAATTACGCGCACAGCTGGCGCGTTGATCAGGTGAGTAGATGAAGAAAAATTAAGCTATCCCGTCAAATATTAAACTTTATTTAGCTTTTTGCCCCTTTGCTAGACACTGCCTCATCTTCTTCGTGGATAGCAAAGGAATGCATCATGTTGTTATTACCGACTTATTTTCAGGGCATGGCGCTCGGCGCTGGTTTGATTATCAGCATTGGCGCACAAGGTACCCACGTCTTGCGGGTTGGCCTGCAACGGCAGCATGTCGGGATTACCGTTGCTCTGTGTATTTTGGTGGACATCATCCTGATTGGGTTGGGCGTGGCTGGGATGGGGTTATTGATCAGTGAAAATCCCCTGTTATTACAGCTGGCGCATTGGGGTGGGGCGCTGTTTCTATTGGCCTATGGTTGGCGGGCATGGCGCGCATGTTGGCAGGGCGGTGGCAGTTTGGCGACTTATCAAGCAGCACCGCTTAACCGTTGGCAAGCTGCGCTGACTGTATTAACGCTGTCGCTGTTAAACCCGCATGTCTATTTGGATACGCTGGTGGTGTTGGGGGCGATTGGCGGCAAATTACCAGAATATGCCCAGCTATCATTTTCACTCGGTGCCATGACCGCTTCTTTGCTGTGGTTTATTGTGTTGGGGTTTGGCGCTGGTTATTTAACCCGCTATTTTCAACGCCCACTGGCATGGCGGATGTTAGATGCCATCACTGGCTGCATTATGTGGGGCTTGGCTGTGGGCTTAATCATGGCCTCTCCCTTGTGATTTACCGTCGCCCCTCAATGTGTAATCTTTTTTGAGAGACTATGGGTCATGCGCTTTTCTCATTCCGGCCCCGCACCCACGGGGCGGCACGACTGGCAGACGCTAAAGACTTTAGTGCCTTATCTATTGGCCTTTAAAGGTCGATTAGCGATTGCGATTGCCTTATTAGTTGGGGCGAAACTGGCTAACGTCAGTGTGCCATTATTATTAAAAGATGTGGTGGACACGCTAAGTACCCGAGATGTGGTATTGGCGGTGCCGTTGGGCTTGGTGGCGGCGTATGGTTTAGCACGGTTGGCAACCAGCTTATTTGGTGAACTGCGCGATGCGGTATTTGCCAAAGTGGTGCAAGGGGCGATCCATCGGGTTGCGCTAGAAGTCTTTACCCACCTGTATCAACTTTCTTTACGTTTTCATCTTAATCGCCAAACCGGTGGCATGAGCCGTGACATTGAGCGAGGAACCAAGGGTATTGGTTTTTTGCTCAATTTCACAGTATTCAACATTCTGCCGACGCTGCTAGAAATTACCTTAGTCGCGGCGATTTTGTTCAGTAAGTATCACTGGTCATTTGCGGCTGTCACGTTTGCTACCATCGCCAGCTATATTGGCTTTACCTTGTGGGTAACCGAATGGCGGATGGTCTTTCGGCGCAGCATGAACGACTTGGATTCCAAGGCCAATAGTCGGGCGATTGATGCTTTGTTGAATTTTGAAACCGTCAAATATTTTGGTAACGAACGGTGGGAAATTCAACGCTACGACAACAGCTTGTCGGCATGGGAACACTCCGCGATTAAAAATCAGGTGTCTCTCAATCTGCTTAATGCTGGACAAGGAGCGATTATTGCCGCTGGGGTTACCGGTTTAATGTGGTTGGCGGCTTCTGGCGTGGTGGACGGCAGTATGAGCGTGGGTGACTTGGTGTTGGTGAATGCCTATCTCATCCAACTGTATGCGCCGTTGAACTTCCTCGGTTTTGTCTATCGCGAAATCAAACATTCCCTCGCTGATATGGAACGGATGTTCACCTTATTAAATGTCGAGCGTGAAGTGGATGACAAACCAGATGCGGTTACGCTGCAAACGCAACAGGCCAGCATTCGTTTCGAGCATGTGGCTTTTTCCTACGACGGCAAACGAGAAATCTTGCAAGGCATTGATTTAGACATTCCAGCCGGTAAGACATTAGCGGTGGTGGGGCGGTCTGGCGCAGGGAAATCGACGCTATCGCGCTTGCTGTTCCGGTTTTACGATGTCAATGACGGCAGTATCCGGATCAACGGCCATGATATTCGCCAACTCACCCAAGCCAGCTTGCGGGCCCATATCGGCATTGTGCCGCAGGATACGGTGTTATTTAACGACAGTATTTACTACAACATTGCCTATGGTCGTCCCGAAGCCAGTCGGGAAGAGGTGATTGCTGCTGCCCAAGCTGCGCATATTCACGATTTTGTGATGAGTTTGCCCGATGGCTATGACACGACGGTGGGTGAGCGCGGTTTGAAATTGTCGGGTGGCGAAAAACAACGGGTGGCGATTGCGCGTACCTTGTTAAAAAACCCGCCTATCCTCATTTTCGATGAAGCCACCAGCGCGTTAGACACCCGAACGGAGAAAGCGATTCAAAACGAGCTGGCGGCGATTTCTGCCAATCGCACCACTTTGATTATTGCCCATCGTCTATCGACGGTCGTCGATGCCGACCAAATTGCGGTGATGGATGGCGGCAAAATCATCGAAACAGGGACTCACCGTGAACTTTTAGCCCGCGATGGGGCCTATGCAGCACTGTGGCGTTTGCAACAAGAGAATCCAGAACAGGATTAACGATGGGCTCAATGTTCGATATCGAACATTGAGCGCTTGCCTATGCTTTACGTCAACGTAAAGCCGTGCTTATTTGACAGTGTCTGTTGTCGTGCAAAAAATCGTATTAGCTAAAATGTGCTGACTTTTGCTAACCCTATGATTTTACTGATGATAAAAAGATAAAAAAAAGCCCAAGTCGGTGAGGACTTGGGCTGAATCTACAAAGGAGAAATAGAGGAGAAACTATCAAGAAGCAATCGCTGCGTCTCAATGATGCGTATTATGGCTATGCTGCACTGCAATGTCAACCTCGATTGTTCGGAATGAATCAAAAATATAAATAAATGTCGAAAAATAGACCATATTTCAGTTCGGAAACGAAATGTAACGAAAATTCACCTGTTCCTGCGGTGTATAAAGCTTTGTGCGACAATCACCGTTTTGTTTATCTTGCTTGTGAGAACCTGTCGCTATGATGTTGCCTGATCCCCGTCCCAGTGTATTAACCCCACCCAAAAATGGTCTACTCGATTTAGTCGCAACGGTGTTAACTGCTTCTGAGGCTGAACAGCCGGCTGCTCAGCAACGCTTACAGATGGCAGTGGCAGAAACATTGATGATGCGTGACCAACAATCGCTGGCGCTGGCCCTACAATTTGCGTCCTCACAAGATGCCTATAAAACCCTGTGGCACGCACTGTGTGATGTACTAAGTCAATTGCCGGATGGTCGCCAAACGGCGGTGGTGTTTGCGTTGCCGGTGATTTTGGTGGTAGGTAGTAAAGAAGCTACGACGCTCTCAGGTGCGTTGACTGATACGGCCAGTATGTTGGCAACGTTGCAGCGGCACGGTTTAATTGCTGAAGATGCCGTTTGCCATCTGTTCCCCGAATTGCTCCACCCAGAATCATTGGCGGCGATTAGCATGCCCGACTTATATCGTTACGCTGAGACAATTGACGATGTGGAGCTTGGTTTGCCGTTTGAACGTTTGCCGGCGCCGGTACCCGCGAAAGATGAGGCGGTGTTTGTTCGCTATGTGTTAGGGATTGCGATGCAGCCTGCTGGCGCACCGCCGGTCTTGCGGCCACAAAGTCATGGCGCGTGGGCAATGGAAGTGATGCAGCAACTCAAAACCCAATTACATCACCCACAAGTGACCTTATTCCCAATCCCGATTCAACCTCAAGTATTACCAGAGGCCTTGCGTCAGGGGGCAGCTTTCCGCTTAGAAGTGAATATGCAGGTGTTTGCCAGTGGCATTATTCGCAAATTGCGTGAACATAATTTGCCAATTGTGGCGATTGCCAGTGCGCACGAAGGCGGCGAATTGCGTTTCACCATCAGCACCCCGGGTGAGGCAAAACACATGGCTGCCTATGCTTGGCCCTTGGCGGCTTTGGATTCTGTGCCCCATATTGTTGAGAATTTCTCGGCACTGATGAAAGAATGTCAAGTAAGCGATGTCCGCTTAATCCCGGGTATCCAAGCCAATGAAGTCAATGGCGTTCCTTTCTTTATCAGTAGCGTGGATCCCGAGGCACAACAAGTCGAAGTGCATTGATCTTTTACCGTGATGTTGACCAAGCCGCCTAATGAGGGCGGCTTTTTTGCTGAGTATGCAAAAATTAGAAACCGCTAAAGCCTGCAAATACACCATTCCAATCAACCGACTGCCCTGATCCGACAACTTGAATCATCTGGGTAACAGTATTGACCAATGAGGTGTGGATGACCGTGTCGGGAATGAGTTGTGGATTGGCGGGGGTGGAGTAGATATTCCCCATTAAATTCAGATAGTTGTTTAATACAGTTGGGTCTTGTGCGGCAAAGCCAGCTTGATTTTGCATGACAAAGCTGCTGATTTGCATGGGTTCGTTTATATCAATCGACTTCATAATACGAATCAAAGTCCCAAAAGCTTGTGACTCTGCATCGGTGGAATTGCCAAATGCGGTATTGTAATTGGCTTGTCCCACTTTGCTGACGATATCCGCCCGTAAAGATTCGGTAGACAGTGTGCCGCTATTGGTGTTGTAGGTGATGAGACTGCTCAAGGTGGCAGGGAAATTGCTCAGAACCGATGTGGTTGTGGTGGGTTGGCTGGTGCCGTTAAGCTCCGCTGCATTGAGCCCTCGACTCGAGAAGAAGCCGACCACATCGTTCTCTGATACGCCCACAATCTCGGCGATCATTGCATTAGTCACACCGAATTCTTTACACACACTGTGAATCTGTGCTGGCTGTGATAGGTTGTCTAAAAGAAACTGTTTTGCTGCATTCAGGCTGACGCCAAATTTGGCGAGATGGGTGGTTGCGCTCATGGTAATAATCTCCCTATTAAATCAAACAGTTGTATCAATTAAAATTCAACAACGCCTTCATTCTGTACTGTACCATAGTGAGCAATCTGGATTTTGATTCAGGCTAAAATTTTTTTGGAATACCAGAAATTAAGTCTATATGGGTAATCAAAGCGAGGCTTGTTATTTTTTGGGGATAAAAAAAGTCCCTAAGCAAACGGTTAGGGACTTGATGGTTCATGGTTCTACGATGGGGTGGAGTCGGTTAAGCGTTAATCGCCAACGCCATGCCAACACCTTTCCAATACTGCGTTTCTTGACGTAGCGCACTGGTCGTCAGGGGATTTTGTTCTAACCAATCTTCTGGTAAAGACAGACTAAATCGTTTGCCGTCAAATGTGAGGCCGATATGATCCGGCAAGGTTAAGTCGCTGCGGCTGCGTGAGAAAATCACTGCTAAACGCAATGCACATACCGCTGGCCAATCAATCTCACCAATGTCCCAGTTTAACAATTTGCTGAGTGAACCTTTATGGCTGACCACCAAAAACGCCAGATGTTTTTGCTCGCGCCGTGAAAAGCCGGGCATATCAGCTTGTTCAACGATATAAGCCGAGTGTTTGTGATAGCTGCTGTGAGCAATCGACAGACCGATTTCATGGAGCTTGGCTGCCCATTCAATCCGTTTCATCCGCTCTAAATCACTGACTGTGCCATCATTTAACATCATGGCAAAGCGGCATGCCAAAGTGGCGACACGCTGACTTTGTGGCAGATCGACATGGTAGCGCCGTTTGAATTGGGTTACGGTAGTTTCGCGCATATCGCGATGATGATGACGGCCCAGCATGTCATACAACACCCCTTCGCGTAGTGCACCATCGGTAACCTGCATCTGTTCGATGCCTAAACCTTGGAAGACGGCCAACATCACCGCTAAGCCACCTGAAATGACCGGTACCCGTTCTGCTCGCAGTCCTTCGATACTGACGTTTTTGATATGCCCAGCATCTATGAGTTGCTCTTTCAACCACTCCATCCCAGCGAGGGTAATTTCGCCATCACTGATTTCATTGGCTTCTAAAATATCGCGCAACGAACGGGCTGTTCCAGAAGTGCCAATGGCTTGGTCCCAATGGGCCTGAGCAAATTCATGGACTAGGGTTTGTACTTTATTGCCGGCAGCGGCTTCTGCTTCACGGAATTGGGCTTTGCCAATTTTGCCATCGGGGAAAAAACGGCGGCTGTAGCTGACACAGCCCATGGTTAAACTCTCGGTGCGGAGGGCTTTGTGTCCACTGCCAATAATAAACTCGGTCGAACCACCGCCAATATCCACCACCAAGCGCTTTTCACGGCTGCTAGGCAGGCTGTGTGCGGCGCCGAGGTAAATCAGTCGCGCTTCCTCACGACCAGCAATAATTTCAATTGGGAAACCTAATAATGCTTCGGCTTGGGCGATAAAGGCCGTGGCATTTTTAGAGACCCGTAAGGTATTGGTGCCAACAACACGCACTGCATCAGGGTTAAAACCCCGTAAGCGTTCGCCAAAGCGAGCTAAACAAGCTAATGCGCGTTCTTGGGTGGTTTCATCCAGATAGTTGTCTTCGGTCAACCCCCCACCAAGACGGACGGTGTCTTTCAGACTATCGAGGGTATAAATCTGATCGTCCACGATACGGGCGATTTGTAAGCGAAAGCTATTTGAGCCGAGATCAACGGCAGCAAGGGTTTGAAAATGCGGCTGATTCACCCTGTTATGCTCCTGCACTGAGAAAACGGCTTGATCATTAGGCTGACAAGGTACGGCACGTTTTCTATCAAAAAGGTTGGTAAATAAACACAAAACGGGCGACTGAATGCCGCCCGTTTCTCGCTACAACTGGTCGATCAACGACAAAATATTATAGGCCAGCGGCACGTTCAGCATCTTCAATGGCTAAATGGCGAATGTCTTTGCCTTTAACCAAATAGACGACATATTCAGCGATATTTTTTGAATGATCGCCGATACGTTCAATCGCTTTGCTGATAAAGAGCGTGTCGATTGACATTGAGATGGTGCGCGGGTCTTCCATCATAAAGGTAATCAGCTGGCGCAAGCTGGCGCTGAAGTCTTCATCCAGATAGCGATCTTGCTTAGCAACATCCATCGCTGCCGAGACATCCAAGCGCGCAAAGGCATCCAAAGCATGACGTAGCATGGAAAGCGCGACTTCTGCCATTTTATGAATTTCACGCAAGCGCGGCACATGCACACGATCGGCATCGAGAATCAGACGACCCATGCGGGCGATTTTTTGCGCTTCATCGCCAATACGCTCTAAATCGGTGATGGTTTTAATCACCGTCAACACCATCCGTAAATCAACGGCGGCAGGTTGGCGGCGTGCAATGATGAGCTGGCATTCCTCATCCAAGCCAATCTCCATTGAGTTGACTTGGGCATCGGTTTCGATCACACGCTCTAATGTATCGCGGTCGGCACGGGCCAAGCCATCGATAGCATTGCGAATTTGTTGTTCAACCAAGCCGCCCATCTGTAACACGCGGGTGCGAATGGATTCCAGTTCGAGATCGAACTGTTTAGAAATGTGTTCAGGCATCGTAACGTTTCCGTGTGGATTCAGGGGAAAGTAACGCGTTACCCTAGCAGGATGCTATGACGAAAACGTGACAATCCTGACGAATTGCAGCAAAAATTTTGCTCGACCACGTTGCGCCCGCGCTGTTTGGTGCGTTTTGGTTTATTTATACTCTTTTACACTGCCATCGGCCATGCCTAACAACAGCACATCTGCGTGTCGGCGGGCAAAGATACCACAGCACACGACACCGGGAATCTGGTTGATGGCTTCTTCCATTTCCACCGGTTTTTGAATATCTAAGCCGTGAACATCTAAAATCACATTGCCGTTATCCGTTACCACCCCTTGCCGCCATTCAGGATGACCGCCGAGTTTGACCAAATGTCGCGCTACCAAACTACGCGCCATTGGAATCACTTCAACAGGGACAGGAAATTCTCCCAATTTGCTGACGTATTTTGATTCATCGGCAATACACACAAAGGTCTCTGCAGCGGCTGCCACAATTTTTTCACGGGTCAATGCACCGCCACCCCCTTTAATCATGTGCATGTGATGGTTAATTTCATCTGCCCCATCGACATAGAGGGCGATATCACCCACGGCATTTAACTCTAATACTTGAATTCCAGCTGCTTTGAGGCGTTCGGTACTGGCGACTGAGCTTGACACGGCCGCATCGATACGATCGCGTTGTTGTGCCAGAGCATCAATAAAATAGTTGACGGTTGAACCGGTGCCAACGCCAATAATAGACGGCTTCTCGGGCAGAAAATCGAGAGCTTTTAGGGCAGCGTTGCGTTTGAGCGTATTTTGATCCATGACATTATTCCTGAGTGAACGGGCGACTATTAGCCAATTATCCCACAAGCGGCAGCTTATTGTGTTTTGCGCTGTAAGCTTGGGCGTGGCTTTGCGGTTAATAAACACACTGCCTCAGCGGCAATGCCTTCTCCACGACCTAAATGGCCGAGTTTTTCCGAGGTTTTGGCCTTAATATTCACTTGTTCTGGCTCAACACCGAGGTCGGCGGCGATATTGATTCGCATCTGTCCAATATGTGGGGCCATTTTTGGCGCTTGTGCAATAATCGTTGAATCGAGGTTGGCTAAAACCCAGCCAGCCGCCAACACACGCTGATATGCCTCGCGCAATAAAATGCGGCTATCCATACCGGCATATTTTGCGTCAGTATCTGGGAAATGTCGTCCAATATCGCCTAAACCTGCTGCGCCCAACAGCGCGTCGGTGATGGCGTGTAACAGCGCATCGGCATCCGAGTGTCCAGCCAAGCCTTTTTCATAGGGAATGTGGACACCACCAAGAATCAGCGGGCGACCAACTTCCAACCGGTGCACATCCCATCCTTGTCCAATTCTAAAACTCATTTTTTTCACCTTTCTGTTTTATCACCAAGCTGCCGCTAGCAAGGCTGCGCGCTTGTCGTTATGCTTAACGCTTTTATTGAAGCGTTTAGGAGATCTCATGCCTGCTCTATTGCCTCATCCCGATCCAGATGGTTTGCTGGAATATTCTGTGGTGTATACCGACCGTGCTTTGAATCACATGTCACAACGCTTTCAAGGTGTGATGCGTGATATTGCTCGTATTTTAAAATTAGTCTATCACGGCCACAGCGCAGTGATTGTGCCGGGTAGCGGTACGTTTGCGATGGAAGCGGTGGCGCGGCAGTTTGCGACTGGCCAACCGTGTTTGGTGATTCGTAATGGCTGGTTTAGTTACCGTTGGACGCAAATTTTTGAAGCCGGTTCGATCCCTTCCTCTTGTACCGTCTTAAAAGCCCGACAACAAGGTGAAGGGGCACAAGCGCCGTTTGCGCCTGCTCCGCTAGAAGAGGTGCTGGCAACGATTGCCGAACAACGTCCCGCTGTTGTGTTTGCACCTCATGTTGAGACCTCATCCGGCATGATCTTGCCAGATAGCTACATCAAAGCCGTCGCGGATGCGGTACATGCCGTGGGTGGCATGATGGTGTTGGACTGTATCGCATCGGGGACGGTTTGGGTTGATATGGCGGCAACGGGTGTGGATGTGCTGGTCAGTGCACCGCAAAAGGGCTGGAGTGGGGTGCCATGTGCCGGTTTTGTGGTGTTAAGCGAACTCGCCCGCCAGCGCATTGAGGCCACACAAAGCACAAGTTTTGCCTGTGATCTGAAAAAATGGCTACAAATCATGGAAACCTTTGAACAAGGTGGCCATGCTTATCATGCGACGATGCCAACGGATGCTTTGGCTTCTGTCCGTGATGTGATGTTAGAAACTGAGGCCTATGGTTTTGCTAAGGTTTGCGAAGAGCAAAAAGAATTGGGTCGTCAGGTGCGCGCTTTCTTAGTGGCCCGTGGTTTTCCCAGTGTTGCGGCCGAAGGTTTCCAAGCTCCCGGTGTCGTGGTGAGTTACACCACCGACCCTGACATTCAAACAGGTAAAAAGCTGATCACCGCGGGGGTGCAAATTGCCGCAGGGGTGCCGTTGCAATGTGATGAAGGCCCTGACTTCCGGACTTTCCGCATTGGCCTGTTTGGTTTAGATAAGCTCCATGCACCAGAACAAGCCGTAGCAAGGTTAGAACAAGGGTTTAGTGCCGCAGGTTTGTAAGCATGAAAAAAAGAGGATGTCACCATGACATCCTCTTTTTGGTTGCGCTAGTTGGAATTACACAAATTCTAAGCCTGTTTGTGCCAATCCGGTGAGGTTAATTTTACCGCTGGCCACATCGCTGGCTAATAAAGTCAGGCTAGCTGCGCTGTGGGCGCCGCTGTCTAACAGTCCTTGGAAATGATTGAGGTCTGCAGCTGAAGGCGCGGTACCGACAACATTAAAATACAAGGTTTCTACCACCGTTTTAGCACTTGCATTCACGCCAACTCGTGCATCAATTGCCAATTTTGCCAGTTGGGTTGCATTGCCACCTTCGTCTAAGAACTTCAAGCCAATGCCAACATACCCAGCATTCTTGACCGATTCGGCACCAAACGTCGCCGCCAGAATTTTGGCGACAGTTCCTGCATTGCCATCAAGGTCAAAAGCGCGTTTTTGATCGGCAAATACCAATCGTTCAAACGACACCAGTTTCTCTGTGCTTTCACTGCTGGTAACCGTCAGTGTTGTACCGTCGCGTGTTACTGTGTACTGAGAAAACGCTTTGCTAAAGGTTTTGCTATCGATACCTGACCCACCAGTATGCACGGTGCTGGTACTATTTTTCTCAACTAAGTAATACAGTTTGTTATCACTGTTGACATCGTTCCATTGGCCTAACTCACCAATCCCCCCTGTGGGCGCTGGCCATTTGCCCATGCCCAAGGCCAAACTGTCTTGAGCACCACCAAAGTCATCTGGTTCGGTGCCCAAACTGCCCTTGCCCCAGTTTTGATAGCCACTGCTGACATTGCTGCCATTAACCCACAGCCAATTCCCTTCGGTCACGCGGTCGCTGGCGCCAAGCCATACATAAGCCGCCCCGCCACCATCCTCTGCGGTGGGAAAGGACAGGTTTAAGGCACTGATGGCATTCACAATTGCCTGATTTTCGGCCTGTGATTCAATCATCGCCAAATAGCCTTGGCTTGCCTCGGCCGCCGTCTTCGCCTCAGTCCACGTTTTAGCAGTGGACACTAACTCGTAGCTGTGGCCACCATAAGAAAACTGATACGTCATGCTTCACCTCTTCTTAACAGAAAAATTTTTCTTATGCATAAAGAAGATAGCATATTATGTGGGAGGATAACCATACCTACTATAAACGTCTAAAAACACCCTAGGGCGGTAACAATTTGTTAGTCATCGACGGACATTAGACCATTAGACTTGAAACAATTTGTCACCTTCATGCTAAATGCGTTAGGCTTGTCGGCCTTTCTATTAGCGGAGGGGTGTGATGAGTTGGTTTGCTTTTCGGCCTCGTTTGTGGGACACGCTGCGTGGCTATGATCGCCAAGCTTTTCGCAATGATCTTTTTGCCGGCACTACCGTGGGTATTGTCGCCCTGCCGCTGGCCATGGCATTTGCGATTGCCTCCGGTGTCTCGCCGCAATCTGGTATTTTCACCGCCATCATTGCCGGTTTCCTCATTTCCGCCCTCGGTGGTACCCGAGTTTGTATCGGTGGCCCGACCGGTGCTTATATTGTCATTCTGTACGCGATTGTGTCGCGCTATGGTTTACAAAACCTCCTGATTTGTACCTTCATGGCGGGGGTGATGTTGGTAGCAATGGGGCTGCTGCGAATGGGGCAGATTATTAAATTCTTTCCCATGCCATTGATTACCGGCTTCACCAACGGCATCGCCATCCTGATTTTACTGACGCAGTTAAAAGATTTTCTTGGCTTAACCGTTACCATGCCTTCCGGCTTTTTTGCCACGCTGCAAACTCTTGAACAACATATTGTCGATTTTGATTCAACCACACTGTTGTTATCGAGTGCTTGTCTGGCTTTGATTTTGCTGTGGCCGAAAAAGTGGGGGAAGTTTTTACCGGCGCCGTTTGTGGTATTGGTGATCGCCAGTGTGTTAGTGCTGGTGCTGGATTTGCCGGTAGCAACGATTGGTAGCCGCTTTGGTGGTATTCCGCAAGGCTTGCCACAGTTCCAAATGTTGACCTTAGATTTGGCTAATCTGTCAGACCTGCTGTTGCCCTCGTTTACCATCGCTTTATTAGGGGCGATTGAGTCATTACTGTGCGCGGTAGTGGCGGATGCCCAAACCCACGATCATCACGACTCCAATCAAGAGTTATTAGCACAGGGCATTGCCAATATGGTGGTGCCGTTTTTTGGCGGGATTCCGGCGACAGGGGCGATTGCTCGCACCGCAGCCAATATCCAAAACGGCGGCAAAACGCCGATCGCCGGCATTGTTCACGCTGGTTTATTGTTAGTGGTGGTGTTAGTGGCCGCGCCTTTGGCTAAATACATACCACTGGCAGCTTTAGCCGCTATTTTGATTGCCGTCGGTTTGAAAATGGGTGATTGGGACATCCGTAAAGCCGCGCAATTCCCGAAACAAGACACGATTGTTTTAGTGATGACATTTGTGCTAACCGTGGTATTCGACCTCACGGTAGCGGTGCAAATTGGCATGTTATTAGCGGCGGTGTTCTTTATCCAACGCATGGCAAGCAGTACCTCGGTGCAACAACTGTCGCCAGAATATGGCTATGTGTTTGAACGCCACTCGATTGCGGGTAAAGACATTCCCACCGGCTGTATTGCGTTTCGGGTGGAAGGTGCGCTGTTTTTTGGGGCGGTGGATCGTTTAGATGACCTGTTAGAGCGCAGCGGCGACGCTTCCGTAGTGATTTTGCAATTACATCGTCTGGTGCTATTGGATACCACTGGTTTGCTGGCGTTGTCTGCACTACATCAACATTTCACGGAAGCAGGAAAAACACTGGTGTTATGTGGGGCTGGTGGCGAAACGGCAGAAATGTTGATCCACTCGCGAATTGCCTTACAGATGGGGGAACGGAATTTGCAACCTGATTTAGCTGCCGCGCTTGAGCGCGCCCGTGAGTTATTACATGTGCAACCCCATTTTTAAGTCCATGGAATAAAATAACTGCTGATATTCCAATTTTGCTTTTCATTATGCGTAAAAAACTTTTATTCTGAGTTCCGCGTGATGCTGGTGGCCTGTGAGCAACCGCTGGTGGATACCTTGGCTTTGACAGCAGCACAAAGACAAAATTTACAGATTGACGTTGGCGATACGGTACGGGTGGTGCCGTTGTCGGCGAGCACTGCGACACATTAAAAGGATAAAGCCGATGTCTGAACTCATCATTTCTCGCAACCCCGTTACACAGGAGATTATCTGGCAAGGACCGGCCGCCGATAGCGAGGCGATTGATCGTGCTGTGGCCGTCGCCAAAACACTGTTTGAGGTATGGCGCCGATGGTCGTTGGCTGAACGAATCGCTGTGATAGAGCAATTTGCCGCTGGGTTGACTGCTCGCCGAGAAGCGGTTGCAGAATGTATCAGCCGTGAAACTGGCAAACCATATTGGGAAGCGTTGACTGAAGTGCAATCGATGATTGGCAAAGTCGCGATTTCGGTGGCCGCTTATCACGAACGTACGGGGGAAAAAATCACCCCACAAGACGGTGGCCGCGCCACGTTGCGCCATCGTCCACATGGTGTGGTGGCAGTGTTTGGCCCTTATAACTTTCCTGCTCATCTGCCAAATGGTCATATTGTCCCTGCCCTGTTGGCTGGGAATTGTGTGTTATTCAAACCTTCCGAATTGACACCGGCGGTAGCGGTGTTGACTGCTGAAATTTGGCAACAGGCTGGCTTACCTGTTGGGGTGTTACAACTGGTCCTCGGCGGTAAAGAAACGGGGATGGCATTAGCGGCTCATCCACAACTCGATGGATTGTTTTTTACCGGAAGCTCACAAACCGGCTTGGCTCTCCATCGCCAATTTGCCGGCCAACCAGACAAAATCTTGGCATTGGAGATGGGGGGGAATAATCCGCTGATTGTCGATGCAGACCATATTGCTGATGTGGATGCCGCGCTTGTGATGGTGATTCAGTCGGCGTTTTTATCTGCCGGTCAACGTTGTACCTGCGCCCGCCGTGTGTTGGTGCCGCAGGGTGAAGCTGGCGACCGTTTTTTACAGCGTTTGGTCGATGTGGCAGCGCGGTTGCGCGTTGGGGCGTGGGACGATCAGCCTGCGCCATTTATGGGGGCGGTGATTTCCCTCGCAGCGGCGGAACAGCTTTTACAGGCACAGCAAAATTGGCTGGCGCGTGGTGCCACCGTGTTATTGCCGATGCAATCTGTCACTGCTGGGACTGCTTTATTATCGGCAGGGATACTCGATGTCAGTGCGGTGGCTGAGTTACCGGATGATGAAGAATTTGGCCCATTGCTGAAAGTGCAGCGTTGGTCTTCTTTTGAACAGGCCATCAAATTAGCCAATGCCACCCGTTTTGGTTTAGCGGCTGGTTTACTCTCTGATGCGGCGGATCGTTTTGAGTTGTTTTGGCAACAAGCGCGGGCAGGGATTGTGAATTGGAATAAACCTTTAACCGGTGCCTCCAGCGCCGCCCCATTTGGCGGCATCGGTGCGTCTGGTAATCACCGTCCGAGTGCGTATTACGCGGCAGATTATTGTGCGTATCCGGTGGCTGGGTTGGAAAGCGCACAGTTAACCCTACCACCCACGCTACCGCCTGGCATCTCACTTTGACATCCTCCCCGCCCTAAAGAACGGGGATTCCTACGGCGCTTTGGGCTGACTCAGCCTAAAGTCGCTTCGGTGGGTTCCTGCTGCTGGCGGCATTGCTGCACCGCTCACTTCACAGGCGAACAGGGCAAGTCCTGCCCTTTTTGTGACTTATGCGGCAGCTAAGATAGCTTGGCCGCGTTTTAGAACATTAATCGCACCGACAACATCAGCGTGGTTTTCATAGCCGCATTGCACACATTGAAACTGCGCTTGTGTTTGGCGGTTTTCAGCCGAGATATGACCACAGCTTGGGCAAGTGCGGCTGGTATTTTGTGGAGGTACGGCGATGAGATGGCCGCCGTTCCACGCTAGTTTGTAGTCCAACTGCCTCCGGAACTCACCCCAACCTTGATCGAGGATGGAACGGTTCAGGCCGGACTTGGCCCGAACATTTTTCCCTTCCGCTGACTTGGACATATTTTTTACCTGCAAATCTTCAATGCACACGATCGCGTGGTTTTTGCTGATGTAGCTTGAAGTTTGATGCAGGAAATGACGCCGGATGTTGGCAATACGCTGATGCAGCTTTTGGACCTTCTTTTTTGCTTTGAGCCAGTTGCGGCTGAATTTGACTTTGCGGCTCAAGGCTTGTTGCGCTTTTCGCAGCGCGTCTTGATGGCGTTTGAAGCTGTTGATCGGTTCGACAAAGGAGCCATCACTCAAAGTAGCAAAACGCGCAATCCCCATATCGATACCAACCATGCCGCCGGTTGGCGTTGGGATT
>NZ_ATVC01000034.1 GCF_000420525.1 Aquaspirillum serpens DSM 68 | reverse complement strand
CGGTTGACCCGCACAATTCGTCCCTGTTCATCTAGGACTAATAAGCCATTTTGCATGGTGTCTTCGATGGCAGCGCGTAACTCCATTTCTGCCCGTAAATGCGCCTCGACCTGTTGCCGATGGCGGATATGTTGCCGCACGCGCCATAGGCTCAACAGCAGAAACACCAATGATAACAACATCCCCCCACCTAGTAAGGGCAAACTCAATCCCAATCCGACACGATAGGCGGTGGCGCGTAGGCGTAGGCCATGCCCCGGGGGGGTAAAGTCAATTTCATGGCTTAAGGCGGCGGCGCGTTCACCAATATTGAATTTACTGGCTAACACAGCGCCATCGAGATTGACGATGCTGATTTGATATTTTTGTGCAATCCACCACGGCACATGATGGTAGAGCAAACCATTGAGCGCATAAGTGAGCCGTACAGTGCCAGCATATTCCCCGTGGCGATACATCGGCATCACCATATCGACCAACGGGCGTTTATGAATGGGCGAATAAAGAATGCTATAGGCAGCACCACGCATTTTACGGCCACTGTCGAGGGCATCTTGTTGGGCAAATTCGCTGGCGCTGTCGTTGGCGGTGACTTCATCACTGACACGGCTGACGTGCCAAATCAATTGGTGTTTGGGATCGAGATAATCGACTTGCACCAGTTCGCGGTTTTCCCGTAGCAACAAACGGGCGGCTGATTTGAAATGCACGGCATTGATATTGTCGCGAGCAAGATCTTGTGCGATGGCCGCTGCCCAATCTTGATGGCTTTGAAAATGCAGGCGCAGTGTTTGTTCTAACCACAAAATATCTTGAATTAGCCCATCACGCCGTTCGTCTTGGGTGTCGCGATAAATCAGTGCAATCAATAAGCTAAATGCAATCAATAAGCTAAATAACACCAACAACCCCACCACGGCGAAGGCTGGTCCCCACCATAACCAACGCCCCGTTAACGGCTTTTTCATTCTGGTTTTGCCTTCTTGTGCTTCATTGCTGTGCCTATCATGGCCCATTTTGTCGCTTCTCGGTATCGCGATAGTGCCCAATTAGGGTTTTCCCTAATGCGGAATTCCCTAATAGCGAGCATGGCAAGAGCAAGCTAAGGTTGAGCCATCGCACAACAAAATCTCACAGAGGAGAACGCAAGATGAAATTTAAGTTAAGTGCACTGGCCTTGGCCGTTGGCGTGTTGGCATCACCGATGGTGATGGCATCTGAAATTGTCATCAAATTTAGCCATGTGGTGGCACAAGACACCCCAAAAGGCAAAGCCGCTGAACATTTCAAAAAGCTGGCTGAAGAGCGCACCAAGGGTAAAGTGAAAGTCCAAGTCTACCCAAACAGCCAGTTGTATAAGGACAAAGAAGAACTGGAAGCCCTGCAATTAGGTGCGGTGCAAATGTTGGCACCCAGCTTGGCTAAATTCGGCCCATTGGGTGTGAAAGAATTCGAAGTCTTTGATTTGCCTTATATCTTTGACGATTACAAAGACCTGCATAAAGTGACCGAAGGCCCAGTCGGTAAACAGTTGCTGGGTAAATTGCAAACCAAAGGCATCACCGGTTTGGCGTTTTGGGATAACGGTTTCAAAGCCTTCTCCGCCAACAAACCTTTGAAAGCCCCTGCTGATTTCAAAGGCCTGAAGATGCGGATTCAATCTTCCAAAGTCTTGGAAGAAGAAGTGCGCGCCTTGGGTGCTTTGCCGCAGGTGATGGCATTCTCCGAAGTGTACCAAGCCTTGCAAACTGGCGTGGTTGATGGCACCGAAAACCCAATTTCTAACTTCTACACCCAAAAAATGCACGAAGTGCAAAAACACCTGACCCTGTCTAACCACGGCTATTTGGGTTATGCCACGGCTATTTGGGTTATGCGGTGATTGTGAATAAGAAATTCTGGGACGGTTTGCCAGCGGATGTGCGTACCACCTTAGAAGGTGCAATGGTTGATGCAACGAAATACGCTAACCAAATTGCAGAACAACAAAACCTGCGTGATCTCGAGTCGGTGAAGAAATCGGGCAAAACCACGGTTTATACCCCAACCCCAGCTGAGAAAGCGGCATTGAAAGCGGCACTGGTGCCGGTGCACAAGAAAATGGAAAGCCGGATTGGGGCTGATTTGATTCAGTCGATCTATAAAGAGACTGGATTTACTGCACAGTAATCCTCCCAGTCGCAAAACGCCTGTTGCTGTCGTGTCGGTAGTTAAGCCATGACCAACGGGCGTTTTTTTCGGAGTTGTTATCATGTTGATGAAATTACTCAACCGGCTAGAAGAGACACTGGTGGCGACGCTGATTGCGTTGGCCACCGTGATTATCTTCGTTTCGGTTGTGCACCGGTTTGCTGCAACCACCGAGATGTTTGGTGACTTTGCTGCAGGGATTAACCTTGCGTGGGCGCAAGAACTGTGTATTTTGATGTTTGTGTGGATGGCGAAGTTTGGCGCCGCCTATGGTGTGCGGACGGGCATTCACGTCGGTGTGGATGTGTTGATCAACAAATTAAGCACGCCGCTGCGCAATAAATTTGTGTTGTTGGGGTTGGCTGCTGGTGCGTTGTTTACCTTTATTGTCGGTTCCCTCGGCAGCCATTTTGTATGGCATAACGGGATGAATTATGCGGTGTTGACCACCTTTGGTATGGAAGTGGTTGATATCTACGAAGGGCCAGTGACCCCCGATTTGGAATGGCCGACATGGATTGTCTATATGGCGATTCCTCTCGGTTCTTATCTGATGTGTTTCCGCTTTATGCAAGTGTTTGTTGAATTCTTACGCACCGGCGAATTGCCCCACCACGATCATGGTCATGTCGATGGTTTAGAAGACGAAGTACCTACTACTGTTGGCGAAGCGATTGAAGCAGCAGAAGAAATTGAACACGCTCACGCTGGCCATCCCGAAGCCTTACAACCTAATAAAAACAAGAAAAGCGGAGACTAAACCATGAATGGCATGATTATTTTTGCCTTGTTGGCAGTGTTGATGCTGACAGGGATGCCGATTTCGATTTCCCTCGGCCTGACGGTGCTCACTTTCTTGTTCACCATGACCGATGTACCGATTGAATCAGTGGCGTTAAAGCTGTTCACCGGTATCGAAAAATTCGAGATCATGGCGATTCCATTTTTTATCTTGGCCGGTAATTTTCTCACCCACGGCGGTGTGGCGCGGCGGATGATTAACTTTGCCAGCTCGATGGTTGGGCATTGGCATGGTGGTTTGGCGCTGGCCGGTGTGGTGGCGTGTGCCTTGTTCGCGGCGGTGTCGGGTTCTTCTCCGGCAACCGTGGTGGCGATTGGCTCGATTTTGTTACCTGCAATGGTGAAACAAGGTTATCCAAAAGCGTTCGGTGTCGGTGTGATTGGGACATCTGGCGGTTTGGGGATTTTGATTCCGCCTTCGATTGTGATGGTGATTTATGCTGTTTCGACCAACAGCTCGATTGGTAAATTATTTATCGCTGGTATTGTGCCGGGGTTGTTGTTGGCGGCGGTGTTGTTGGGTGTGACATGGGCGGTGGCGAAAAAACGCAATTATCCACGGATGGCTAAAGCCAGCTGGGGTCAGCGTTTCGCGGCTTTACGCGAATCGATTTGGGGTTTGTTGTTGATTGTGGTGGTGATTGGTGGGATTTATTCCGGCATTTTCACCGCAACCGAAGCGGCGGCGATGAGTGCGGTGTATGCCTTTATCGTCGCCTTGTTTATCTACAAAGATTTGACTTGGAAACAAGTGCCGAAGGTGTTGTTAGATTCGGCTAATATGTCGGCGATGTTGTTGTATATCATCACCAACGCAGTGTTGTTCTCGTTCTTGTTGACCAGTGAAAACATTCCACAAAACTTAGCCGACTGGATCAACCACATGGGACTGAGCCCGTGGATGTTCTTGTTGGTGGTGAACTTGCTGTTGCTGTTGGCGGGTAACTTTATGGAGCCGTCTTCGGTGTTGTTGATTACTGCACCAATTTTGTTCCCTGTTGCCATGGCATTAGGCATCGACCCGATTCACCTTGGAATTATCATGACCGTGAATATGGAAATCGGCATGATTACCCCACCGGTGGGATTAAATCTCTATGTGGCATCTGGGATTGCAAAAATGGGCTTAACTGATGTGACCAAGGCGTGTGCGCCGTGGATTTTGGTGATGATTGGTTACCTGATGTTGATTACCTACGTCCCTGCTATTTCGTTGTGGTTGCCAAATATGTTGGGTATGTAAGCAACTTTCTGCCAAAAAACGCATCTTGCACGCAGCCAGATGCGTTTTTTTCAGTCTAAAGTCGCGTCATGCTTTTGCAAACCTGCGCCATCGGCCTGCAGCAATAATCTGACAGGGCTATAATCCCGCCTCTTGCTGCCGCGACCGAATCGCGTATACCAACATAATAAGTCTTCCTCCCACAATCAATCAGAGAAGAAACCTAGGAGTTCCGAATGGACGAGCAATTGCGTCAGAGCGCGCTGGAATATCACCGTTTTCCCACTGGTGGCAAAATTCAAGTTGCCCCCACCAAACCTTTAGCGACTCAGCGCGACTTGGCACTGGCCTATTCCCCCGGCGTGGCAGCAGCGTGTGAAGCGATTGTTGAAGACCCCACCGAAGCCAACACCCTAACCGCACGCGGCAACTTAGTGGCGGTGATCTCCAACGGTACCGCCGTGTTGGGCTTGGGCAATATTGGCCCCTTGGCTGGTAAGCCAGTGATGGAAGGGAAAGGGGTGCTGTTTAAGAAGTTTGCCGGCATCGATGTGTTCGACTTAGAAGTCGATGAAAACGATCCTGACAAGTTGGTTGACATCATTTGTGCCCTTGAGCCGACTTTTGGCGGGATCAACCTCGAAGACATCAAAGCCCCCGAGTGTTTTTACATCGAGAAAAAATGCCGTGAGCGCATGAATATTCCGGTGTTCCACGATGACCAACACGGTACCGCGATTGTGGCGGCTGCGGCAGTATTAAACAGCCTGCGCTTGGTGAACAAAGAAGTCGGCAATGTGCGCGTGGTATGTTCTGGCGCAGGTGCGGCGGCGATTGCGTGTTTAGACTTGTTGGTAGCGTTGGGCGTACAGCGCACTAATGTAACCGTCTGTGATTCAAAAGGCGTGATTTTCCAAGGCCGTGATGAAAAGATGGACGAGTCGAAACAACGCTATGCGATTGTTGACAATGGCCAACGTAAATTAGCTGATGCCATGGTTGGCGCGGATATTTTCATGGGCTTGTCGGGGCCAAAATTGGTAACCCAAGACATGGTCAAGAGCATGGCAGCGCATCCGCTGATCTTGGCAATGGCCAACCCCGAGCCAGAAATTCTGCCGCCGTTGGTGAAAGAAGTGCGCCCTGACGCCATTATCGGCACTGGCCGTTCTGATTATCCTAACCAAGTGAACAATGTCTTGTGCTTCCCGTTCATCTTCCGTGGTGCCTTAGACGTTGGCGCGACCACCATCAATGAAGAGATGAAATTGGCGTGTGTGCGTGCGATTGCTGACTTGGCGATGGCCGAGCAAAGCGATGTGGTGGCCAGCGCGTACGAAAACCAAGAACTGAAATTTGGTCCAGAATATCTGATTCCAAAACCGTTCGATCCCCGTTTGATTATTCAAATCGCCCCTGCAGTAGCAAAAGCAGCGATGGATTCCGGCGTAGCCACTCGTCCAATCGCCGATTTTGATAGCTATGTCGATAAGCTGACACAATACGTTTACAAAACCAACCTGTTTATGAAACCGGTGTTTGCTGCGGCAAAAGCGGATAAAAAACGGGTGGTGTTGGCGGAAGGTGAGGATGAGCGCATCCTGCACGCAACCCAAGAAATTGTTTCGACAGGTTTGGCCTTCCCTATCCTGATTGGTCGTCCTTCGGTGGTGCAAAGCCGGATTGACCGCTTAGGCTTGAAAATTCGCCCCGGCATTGACTTTGAACTGGTCAACAACGAAAACGACCCTCGTTTCAAAGAATACTGGACTGACTACTACGAAATCATGAAACGCCGTGGTGTATCGGCAGAAGTCGCCCGCCGCGAAGTCAGCCGCCGTACAACCTTGATTGGTGCGTTGTTGATTCGTAAAGGCGAAGCGGATGCGATGGTGTGCGGTAGCTTCGGTCATTACCACTTACATCTGGGCTATATCAAAGATGTGATTGGAATGAAAGAAGGGGTGAAAACCTTAGCCGCGATGAATGCGTTGATGTTGCCAACAGGGAACATCTTTATTGCGGATACCTATGTCAATCCGAATCCGACGGCTGAACAAATCGCCGACATTACCGAATTGGCCGCCACCGAAATGAAGAAATTCGGTATCGTGCCAAAAGCGGCGTTGTTGTCGCATTCTAACTTTGGTAGCAGCGACAGCGACTCGGCAACCAAGATGCGCGATGCGTTGGATTTGATTCAAGAGCGGTTGCCAAACTTGGAAGTGGACGGCGAAATGCAAGGCGATGCGGCTTTGATCGAACACATCCGCAACGAGGCTTTGCCTTCCAATACCTTAAAAGGCAGTGCCAACCTGTTGATCATGCCAAATGTTGAAGCCGCTAATATCAGCTACAACTTGTTGCGCGTGTCGGCTGCCGACGGCGTAACCATCGGCCCGATTTTGATGGGTGCAGCAAAACCCGTTCACATCGTTACTGCCATTTCTTCGGTACGCCGTATTGTGAACATGGTGGCCTTGGCTGCTGTGGGGGCGCAAAACAATAGCTGATTGTTATTGGGTTGATGCAAGAAAAACGGGGCTACATTGGCCCCGTTTTTTATATGTGATTGCTTCAATTTAACCGTATCTAAGCCAATTCCAGCTCGTTGTCTTGATGAGGATGAACGCTATTTAGCGTGTGGGCGGCTTTGTGGGCTTGTTTTAACAAACGGCGTAAATCGCTGCAATAACGAATCAACTCATCCATTTTCTCGACACTTAAGCCCCCCGATGCCCCCTGCTCCAACAAATACGCCTTGAGTGTTTGATAACCTTCCTCTATCGCCTCAATGCCAGCAATCGGGCGTTCGAGAAAATCGGCTTGCGTGGGGTCGAGTTGTTGTAGGACGGCACCGACTTGTTCCAACCACGGCAACAAATGATCGTGATACAGCGCATTCGGTGTGGCGGCGAGTTTTGCCACATGAGGCCGCAATGGTGTCGCTTCCCGCACCAACTCATAACACACCTCGTAATAACGGTGGATGCGTAACAAGGCGGCCAAGTGGCGCGAGGTGTCCTGCGGCATCACATGTTGATTCACGGTATTCACAAAATCGACAATGCTTTGCGACAACATCGGCACCGCATCGAGCTTAATCGGAGGGCTGGCGACGTGGGTGGGGTGGTAGATGGCTTGGGTTTGTTGCAAACACATCCCGCCTAAACGAATCACCTCACGATATAAGGCATCAACTGCCAATGAAGGTACGGCGGCCACGTTGCGGTCAATATAGCGCGGGCGGCCTTGTTCTTCTTCTTGGGTGGTGAAACGCTGTGCTAAAAACTTGCCCAAGCGGTCGGTGAGCGGCCACATCAAGATCACACCAAGCAAATTAAAAATGGTGTGGAATAGGGCCAAACTGACCGCCGGTGAATGATCGAGGTTGATGGCCTGTTGAATGTTGGCAATCAGTTCTAACAAGGCGGGTAGTAACAGCAAAGCGATGATGCCGGTCAGCACGTTAAACATCACATGCGCTAACGCCGCCCGTTGTGCATTTGGCGTGGCAGAAATGGCAGCTAACACGGCGGTGGCAGTGGTGCCGATATTAGCACCGATTACGGCGGCGGCAGCTTCATTAAGCGGCAACACCCCCGCTTCAGCCAAGGTCAACACCACTGCTAACACTGCGGCCGAGGCTTGCATGACCACTGTCAGCACAATCCCTGCCAACGTAAACGCCAACACCGACCAGAAGCCATAGCCCGATAATTGACTCAGATCGAGGCTACGGCTATCAGCAACAAAAGCTTGCTGTAAAAAGCCAATGCCGAGAAATAAAATCCCAAAACCGGCCACCGATCCGCCCAATGCCCCTCGGCGAGTTTCTGGGCCGGTCAGTTTGCACAACATCCCAAGCCCAATCAGTGGCAAAGCGGCGGCATCGAGTTTGATTTTAAAACCCAACACTGCGACTAGCCAGCCGGTGAAAGTCGTGCCGACGTTCGAGCCAAAAAACACCCACAATGATTGACTCAATGGCAATAAGCCGGCGTTGACAAAGCCGATGGCAGCGACGGTGATGGCGGTGGACGATTGCACCAAAGCAGTGGCGCCAATGCCAAAGAACAGGCCGCGTAGCCGTGTTGCTGTCCATCGTTTCAGCCATTTGCCTAAGGCCGGTCCAACTGCCAATTTCAGGCCGTCGGTCATTAAGCTCATACCCAATAAAAATAAACCGATGCCGCCCAATAAATACCCGAGTTGTAAACCGGCCATACGCCTCTTTCCTAATACTTAAAAGCAACGTGCCAACAAAGCACCTGCCACAGGTTGACCGAGATTGGCCTTCACGCGGATACCATTACCAGCGGCGACTTCAATCGCCTCGCCAGTTTTACCGCTATAAAGCTGTTGTAACGGCACCATCCGATTGCCTTCGGGGTGAATCACCTCGATAGTATCGCCGACACCAAAGCGGTTTTTTACCTCAACAATCGCCAAACCCTCTTCATCCACACCAATCACATCACCGGCATATTGACTCTTTTTCGCTTGTGAATGGCCATATAAATAGTTTTGATAATCTTGGGTCTGATGACGTTCGAGGAAACCTGGGGTATAGCCACGGTTCGCCAATCCTTCTAAATCGGCCAACAGCGTGACATCAAACGGACGACCTGCCACCGCATCATCAATGGCGCGGCGATAGGCTTGTGCGGTACGGGCGACATAATACAAGCTCTTCGTGCGGCCTTCGATTTTCAGGGAGTCCACTCCAATCGCGACCAATTTTTCAATTTGCTCAATCGCCCGTAGGTCTTTTGAGTTCATGATGTAGGTGCCGTGTTCATCTTCCATAATCGGCATCAACTCACCTGGACGGTTGCTTTCTTCGAGCAAATAGGTTTTGTCGGCCAACGGATGACGCTCGGCACCACCACAGGCGGCAAAGCTTTGGTTGGCTTCTTCTAACGCTTGGTTCATATCAAAACGAATCACTTGCGGCGCCACATCACCCGATTGATCGCCGGTGGTGTCGTGGACTTTGTAATCCCAGCGACAGGCGTTGGTGCAAGTGCCTTGGTTGGGGTCGCGGTGATTGAAATAACCCGATAACAAACAGCGGCCAGAATAGGCAATGCACAGCGCACCGTGAACGAACACTTCCAGCTCCATATCAGGGCATTCCTGACGGATCTCGGCGATTTCTTCAATCGACAGTTCACGAGACAGGATGATGCGGCTGATGCCGAGCTTTTGCCAAAACTTCACCCCCATATAGTTGACGGTATTGGCTTGCACTGACAGGTGAATTGGCACTTCAGGCCATTTTTCGCGCACCATCATAATTAAACCCGGATCGGCCATGATTAAGGCGTCGGGTTTCATGGCAATCACCGGTGCCATATCCGCCAGATAGGTTTTGATCTTGCTGTTATGTGGCAACAAGTTGCTGGCAACATAAAATAATTTGCCACGTTCATGTGCTTCACGGATGCCGGTTTGCAGTTCTTCTAATTTGAATTCGTTATTGCGAGCGCGCAGAGAATAGCGGGGTTGGCCGGCATAGACCGCGTCTGCACCAAAATCATAGGCAGCACGCATTTTGTCGAGAGAACCGGCGGGTAATAACAATTCGGGAGATCGAGACATGGAAAAGCTCATTGAGAAAAAAAGGGGCAGAGGCTAATCATTCACGATAGCCTCGTCAACAAAAAAACCAGTAAAAGCAAGCGATTAGCGTCTAGCGGCGGCGTTTGACCATCAAACCAGCCAGTGCCAGCAGTTGTAGCGCAAAGCTCAACAACATTAGCCCTCCCCACAACACTTGCCAGCCACCATGTGGTGACCATTCAGGGGTTTGTAATGCCGCTGAACTCAAGCCAAACACCACACTTGCCAGCAACAATAAAGCGCCATACCAGATGCGATTGAGGCGCAACAAACGCGATTGCAAAGTCATGTTGTCTCTCATTTTTTATGATTTCGGTGCGAAAACTGAAGCTGTAAATCTCACCCTATCTTACGGGTTTGCACTGATGTAGATCAAATTTATCAATGTGCGATACAAAAAAGTTGTTTATGCTAAATGAGCCATGAAAATTAGCGCAATGTATAAACAAAAATCGGCTATCTTGCGGAAATCTTTTGTTTTGTGGCGTATAACTGGAATAAAACCTGCTTATTCATCGCTACAATCTCTCACCCCTTATTCCACACCATTTCCGCCACCCTCGAAAACCTCGTGGCGTGATGGTGTTCTCTTGATCAGAGGACGTCCCGTGTATGAACCTACTTGCCGATATTTCTATTAAAACCCGTTTGGCTTTAGGCCAATTGTTGCTGTTGGTGTTGTTGATTGTGACAGCAGTGGCGGCATGGTTGGGTGTCAAACGGATGCAATACGAGGTTGATGAACTCAGCCGGACGCATTTACCTACCTTACATGCTGTCAGTGATTTACGCCAACACATCGGGGCGATTCGTGGTTATGAAAAGGACATCGTTATCCATTATGCAACGTCTAGCCGCCGCGATGAAGCAAAAAAAGCTTGGGATAGTGAGCGGCAAAAAGTTGAGCAGGTATTGAGCGTTTTGCAACTAAAACAACAAGATGGTAAACCAGATACCTTACTACAATCGCGTTTTGAAGCCTATGTAAAAGGGATTGAGGCCATTTATCGCGGCTTGGCCAGTGGTGAAATCGGCGATGCAGAAAACCTGAATCAACAACTGGCTTGGTACAAGAGCGCCGTGAGCGATATGGAACAGGCGCTGGCTAAGGCGGTAGCTGAAAGCAATCGGCAACTAGATCAGGGCCAAACAGAATTGGCACAGCGTACGGAGATGATTTTATTGGTATTGGCTGTCTTGGCAGCGGTGGCGGTGGTGTTTAGCTTGCTGGCGCAGTGGGTGATGGTGCGTTCTATCAATCGGCCACTGTCGGTGTTACAACAGGCGGTGGCGCATGTCGGGCAAAGCGGTGACCTGACTCATACCATCCCTGATTTGGGTCGCAATGAAATTGGCACGGTGGCGGCGACTTTTAACCGCTTAGTGCAGCACATGCGTAATTTGATTGCCGAAGCCGGCCACAATGCAAAACATGCGGCTGATTCTGCCGGTGGTTTATCGGGTGTGGCAAATCAAGTGTCTTCTACCGCAGAACAACAGGCCGATGCAGCTTCGAGTGCCGCTGCCGCTATTGAACAACTGTCGGTCAGTTTTAGCCATGTCACAGACAGTGCCAATGCCTTAGAACAGCGGGCGCGTAATATGAACGACACCGCCGCCGAGGGTGAGCAACTGGCACAACAAACGGCAAAAGAAATCAGCCGCACGGCACAGCATTTATTGGGTTCGGCCAATGTGGTGGCGACGCTCGATCAGCGTTCAACCGAGATTGGTAATATCGTGATGATTATTCGTGAAATTGCCGAGCAAACCAATTTATTGGCGCTCAATGCTGCGATTGAAGCAGCACGGGCAGGTGAAGCGGGGCGGGGGTTTGCAGTAGTGGCGGATGAGGTGCGGAAATTGGCCGAACGTACCAACACGGCCACACAAGAAATTGATGTCAAAATCCGTGCTGTCCAAGGCGATACCAGCCAAGTGGTGGACAATATGCGGCAGGCGGATGAACTGATTGCTCATGGTGAAACTTTAGCCAAACGCACCGCCTCGGCATTAACCGAAATTCGTACCAGCTATACCGAATCGATGGAAAAAATCGCGGATATTGCCCAAGCTCTGCAAGAACAGCGCGAGTCGAGCCAACAAATTGCAACCCATGTTGAAACCATCGCCTCGATGAGTAGCGAAAACTATCACGCCGCCGGTGAAGCGGCGCGATTGGCTGGGGAGCTGCGCGAGTTGTCTGCCGTGTTGGAACAGGCGATTGGTCAATTCCGCACGGTTTAACTTCCTGTCCTCAGTTTCCCCCTTGCTCAGTGGACAACGCCCACCAGCAAGGGGACAAGTCTCAAGCATGTAGCTCGTCAACCAAACGATCTAATAATTCGATCACCTCACTGCTGGCTTGTTCGACACCCTGCATCGCGGCGACAATCGCTGTCCGTTGCTCAGCATTGTGCATCCAATCTCCTTCTGCTAAATGCACGGCACGATGCACACCGCTGTGTACGGCGCTATGGGGGCGGTCGAGTTTGCTATAACTCGGCGTACCTGCAAAGCGTTGTTTACCAACGCCTTCTTCATACCATTTACCCAAACGGCAGTTATGGTGATCGACGGCCACTGCTTTGGCTTCTTCTTGGTGTTGTTGTGGGTTTTGGATAGTCAGGTAAGCACGTTGTTTATACACAATGTGGTCAACCTTCGCTAACGAGGCAAAGGCGCGGTCACGGGCATACGAAAGCTGTTCCAACGTTTGTTGACTGGAAGTCGATAGATTTTTGAACGTGGCGCGGAAGGCTTGTACTCGCGTTTGTAAAGCGTCGGCTTGGGTGGCGGCTTGTTGTGATTCGTTGCTGATATGGCCAGTACGGGCGGTGAAGCCTTCGATGGTGGTGCTGATGCTGTTGGCCGCTTGTTTTGAGCGCTCCGCTAACAGCCGCACTTCGTCTGCCACCACCGCAAACCCCCGCCCCGCTTCACCTGCCCGCGCTGCTTCAATCGCGGCATTGAGCGCCAATAAATTGGTTTGTTCGGCGATATCGGTAATCGTACCCAGCGCTTGGATCACGGCATTGCTATCGTTGGCCAAACCTTGCACACGTTCATGAATCGCCCGTAAACCGGCGATCATTACCTGCATGTTTTCAGTCATCGCTTCTGCTTGTTGATTGCTGGTTTGTGAAGCGGCGATATTGTGTTCGGCAATGTGGTAGGTCGATTCGATATGCTGGTTAATTTGCATTAAATCGCGTTGTGTCGTGACCAAATTTTGCGTCAAGTTTGCCGAATTCATTTTATGCAGCTGTGAAAACAGCGAGTTACGTGCCTGTTCACTTTGGCTATCGCGAATTGCTTGCACGGCGACACCAATGTTTTCGAGCGAGGCTTTAGGTTGACCGACTAAACCCTCGGTAATCGGTGGCCGTGCGCGTTGGCTATCATACACACGGCGGAAAGCCGAGTCGGACTCATGGAAATAGGCCTCGACGTGATCTAAAAACTCGTTCAGTTCCCATGCAACCTTGCCCACTTCACCTAAGCCGACTGTTTCGGTAACGCGATGTTGAAATTCCCCTTTTTTACAACGCTTAAGCGTTTCGTGCATTTCGCGCAGGGTGGCAATCGCCCGCAGCAACGAAATACGGTGGGGGACAATAATCAGCAACAAGATGATTGGATAGAGCACTAGCCAAATTGGGGCTTGGTATTGCCAAATCATCCACACAACGATGGCTATGCTCGATAACACATAAAAACTGTGGGCAATATTGACTTGGGTACGAAGGAAAGGAATCGGTGCAATGCGGCGGCTAGAGTGAGTCGTCATCATCGGTTGGCTTTCTGCTGTTGACCACGGCTTTTTTGATAAAGCGCTAACATCAAACTTTCGTAGTCATGTTGTTGTGTGGCTAATTCTTGTTCCCATTGTTTCCATGCCGCATCTGGGCCCACTGCGCGTTCTTGTTGCAACAGTTTCTGATACATCGGTTCTAACACTGCGATGGCGTCATCGCTGGCACCCCGACGAAATGAGCTATAGCCCACGATATTGTCGTCTGCATCACGCTCTTGCACGATATGGGCAAAAACCCAATAGCCATGACCTTGTGCTGAGCAATTTTTAACATAACCAAAAAACTCCATACCGGCTTTTAAGGTTTTCCATAAATGGGCAAACAGTGCTTTTGGCATGTCTGGATGGCGAATAATGTTATGAGGATTGTTTAATAATTCGGCCTCAGAATAACCAGAAATCTCCATAAACATACGGTTGGCATAGGTGATGTTGCCATTTAAGTCTGATTTAGAGACGATAAAACGGTTGGTGGGTACTTTAATTAACTGTCCGCTGATAGCAATAGATGGGCGAGACACAGTAACAGACTCCCGAGTTGGAATAGCGGTGGTGGATTAAAACAGCTGTGGGTGTTGTAGCGCACTGATGAGCTGCCAAAGCGCCAATAAGCAAATAGACAGCCCTGCCACGCGGCGAACCCACGCTTTTTGTAGGGTTTGCCGAACACTATCAGCAAACCAACCAATTAACAGCAAGTTGGGCAAGGTACCGAGGCCAAAAGCCAACATCAGTAACGCCCCATGTTGTGGGTTGGCGGTGGTGAGGGCTGATAGGCTGGCGGTATAGACCAAACCACACGGCAGCCAACCCCAGAGCGCACCAGCAATAAAGGCATGGCCCATATGGCGGATAGGGAGGATTTTTTGTAATAGTGGTTGTAGGCGGCGCCAAATCGGTCGGCCCAGCCGTTCAATATGGCTGACCCAGCCGTTGATGCCTGCCAGATATAAACCCAACAAAAACAGCAAACTTTGTGCGACAAAGAACAAAGCCCATTGCACGCTGAGACTATTAAGGCTGGCAATCCCTAAGCCGCCAATGCCCCCGACGAGGGCGCCGACGGCGGTATACGAGCTCAAGCGGCCCGCATTCACGGCGAATAGATAGGGCCAAGCGCGGCGTTGTGGAGGCAGTTGCATCATCAAAGCAGAAGCCAAACCGCCACACATCCCGACGCAGTGCCCACCACCCAGAAAACCAACTAACCACACCGCCAGAAGATGAGTGTCCGGCATAATGATTTTTTGTTATCAAAACCGATATTTTAGCTGAATTAGGCTGGCACTTTATTGCCTTAAGCTTTTTTTAAGTTAAAGCGCCATTTTTGGTGAAAAATAGCATTAAATTGCTGCAATGCAAAATTAAATTTTAAGATATGTTTAAGAAATAGTCGGCAATATCGATACTCACTGAATGTCTGCTGTGTCTTGCTACAGAAGTATTCAGGGCATTTCCTTGCTTTCTCAACCGCGTTCTCGGATGCGGTTTTTTTATCCCGAAAAAAAGCCCCACCGTTGAGTGGGGCCAAATTGAGGGAGAGAAAATGGAGAGACAGGGATTATTGAATGGTTTCCATCACTTTCCAATCGCCGCCTTCAACTTTGTAAACGGTCACTGTACCGTTTTTCAGATCACCTTTTTCGTCATACGAAATGCTGGCGGCGGTTACACCGGCGTATTCGGTTTTTGCCAGCTCAGGTAAGTATTTCGCTGGGTCTGCCGAGTTGGCCTTTTTCATCGCTTCGATCATGATGCGAGTCGCGTCATAGCCATACGGCGAGTAGGTAGCAACATCTTGGTTAAAGCGTGCTTTGTAACGGGTGGCGTAGTCGTTGCCTTTTGGCATTTGTTCCAGTGGCAAACCAGCCAACGAAGCAATCGTGCCTTCCGATTCTGCACCAGCCAGTTTCAAGAAAGTTGGGGTTTTGGTCATTTCACCCGACACCAGCGGTGCGGTGATCCCTAAACGCTTGAGCTGTTTTGCCATTGGCGCGGACTGTGCATCAGCACCACCGTAAAAGATGATGTCAGGGCCAGCGCCTTTAATGGTGGTCAGAATTGCGGTGAAGTCAGTGGCTTTGTCGTTGGTGAATTCACGTTTGATGATTTCGCCACCAGCGGCTTTCACCGATTTCTCGAACTCATCCGCCAAACCTTGGCCGTAAGCGGTGCGGTCGTCAATGATGGCGATTTTCTTCGCACCCAGTTTTTCCACCACGAATTTACCCATCACCGCACCTTGTTGGGTGTCGGAGGTCATCGAACGGAAGGTGGTATTGAAACCTTGTTGGGTGAACTGTGGTGCCGTTGCCATCGCAATCATCGGAACGCCTGCATCGTGATAAATCTTCGAAGCAGGAATCGCGGTACCGGAGTTGAAGTGACCGATAATCCCGTTGATTTTGGCATCAACAAATTTTTGTGCCACTTGGGTTGCGGTTTTCGGGTCGGCTTGGTCATCTTCAGCTTGCAACTGGAATTTGACTGGTTTGCCGTCGATGGTTGGGTTTTCGGCGTTCGCGTCTTCAATCGCTAAGGTTACACCGTTTTTATATTCCTCACCATAGTGGGCTTGTGGGCCAGTCAGCGGTGCGGCAAAACCAATGTTAACCACTTGCGCTTCGGCAGCAGCAGGGGCGGCAGGCGCGGCGGCTTGTGCTGCGGGGGCTTCTTCTTTTTTACCGCAGGCAACTAAAGTCAGGGCTGCTGCCACTGCAGCAGAAATTTTTACTAACTTGCTTGTTTGCATCGTTCTTCCTCTTTCCTTGAAGTAAAAAACCGAATGATTCACTGGATAAGTCGATCATTACAGTATCATGCGCTCTGATAGATCGCTGTAAACGATTCTACCGGATGTTTTTGCTTACGCTCCAGCACTATCCGCTTTCTTGTTAAAAACCTGTCACCAGAGCGTAATTTTTTCTGCACAAAGCGGCGATTAGGCCGATTCGGTCAAACTCATCAGGCTGGCATTACCGCCGGCAGCGGTCGTGTTGACGCTGATAGCGCGTTCGGCAACCAACCGTGCCAAGTTGTATTGCCCATCCTCCTCCGCCAACAACAACGGTACGCGTGCGCCATCGCGGGCCGCTAATGCCTTACGCAATGCTTGTGCCTCACTCTGGTTACCAGAGAATAATACTGCACTGACGTCTTCTGCTTTTAAGGCAAAGGCATCAATCGCCAAACCTAAACTATCAGGCAAACGCGGTAACAAGGTCTGTGCTGCGGCGTTATCTGCAATTCGCACCCGATTGCCGGTGGCAAAGGCTGCGATTAGCTGCATGGCTAATGCGCGTGCGCTGTCAGCGATACATGATACGGTGCCGCGTGGAGCAAAATGCAGGCTGTTGCGTTCCCCTGTTGGGCCAGGTAACAGCATGTCGCGTTCCAACAGGCTGAGCTGTTGGCAGGTTTGCAACCACTGAGCTAACCGTGTTTTATCCTGTTGCAACTCTGGGACACTGGTTAATGCGGCGAATAAGTGATCCAGTCGTGCCGACTGTGCGCCAGTTTGCGCCAGATTGGCTGGGGCTTGCCATTGTGCGGTGCGGGTCAGACGTTGCAGATAGAACGGGCCACCGGCTTTCGGGCCAGTACCCGACAAGCCTTCACCACCGAACGGTTGCACACCCACAACAGCACCGACAATATTACGATTGACATAAATATTGCCAACATGGGCGGTGCTGGTGATTAAGTCGATGGTTTCATCAATGCGGCTGTGAATACCAAGGGTGAGACCATAACCAGTGGCGTTGATGTCGCGAATCAGCTGGGGCAGTTCGCGACTTTGGAAACGGACAATATGTAAGACAGGGCCGAATACTTCGCGTTTGAGCTCGCGAATGCTGTCAATTTCAAACAGCGTCGGCGCAATAAAACTGCCTTCGCTACATTCGCTTGGTAACGCGATTTGGTACATCCATTTGGCAGTGCGCTGCATCTGGCTGATATGGCCGAGCAATTGCTGTTGTGCTTCGCGGTCGATCACGGGGCCAACATCGGTACTGAGTCGGTTTGGATTCCCGACGCGTAATTCATCCATCGCCCCTTTCAGCATGGTGATAACGCGATCAGCAATATCTTCTTGCAGACACAAAATGCGTAAGGCCGAACAACGCTGGCCGGCAGAATCAAAAGCCGAGCTTAACACATCGGTAACAACCTGCTCTGGCAAGGCCGAGCTATCGACAATCATCGCATTTTGGCCGCCAGTTTCGGCAATCAACGCCACATCATGCGCATGTTTGGCCACGGCGCGGGAAATGATTTGAGCGACTTCTGTTGAACCCGTGAAAATTACGCCCTGTACCCGTGGGTCACTGCTGAGTGCGGCACCGACGGTTTCGCCACGACCGGGCAGAAATTGCACGACATCGTGTGGAATGCCTGCTTGGTGCATCAGGCGCACCGCATGGGCGGCAATTAAGGCGGTTTGTTCGGCAGGTTTGGCTAAAACGGGATTGCCAGCGGCAATGGCAGCAATCACTTCACCGACGAAAATCGCCAGCGGGAAATTCCACGGGCTAATCGCCACCACCGGCCCAACTGCTGGGGTGCGTTCTGGCGAGAACACAATGCCATCGCCCCCACGAATTTGTAAGGCATAGTAGCGGCAAAAATCGACCGCTTCGCGCACTTCAGCCACCGCATTGGCAAAGGTTTTACCCGCTTCGCGGACGGCCAAGGCAAGGAAGCTGCTGCGTTGCGCCTCTAATTGATCGGCAAAAGCTTCGATTACATTGGCGCGCTCAATCGGTGAAGTTGCGGCCCAACGACTTGCGGCGGCAGTTGCTGCGCTCAGCGCGTGTTCCACATCGTCTAATTCGGCTTCAATAACGCGGCCAACGATATCGCTATGTTGCGCTGGATTGAGCACCGGCAAAGCGGTAGTGTGGTTGCTTGGTTTACCCGCGACGATAGGGCAGGCTAACCAATCTTGATGACCGTGTTCAGTCAGGGCTTGGTCGAGTTCGTTGAGAGCAATTTCCGAGGCTAAATCCAAACCATTCGAGTTTAGCCGCGATGCGCCATACAACTGCGGTGGTAGGGCAATGCGCGGATGGGGGCTGCCAGCCAGTTGTTTGGCTTGTGCCACTGGGTCGGCAACCAGCTCATCAATCGACACCGATTCATCCACGATGCGGTTAACGAATGAGCTATTGGCACCATTTTCTAACAAGCGCCGTACCAAATAGGCTAATAAGGTTTCATGTGAGCCGACTGGCGCATAAATCCGGCAGGCGCGATTGAGTTTATCTTGGCCGACCACCTGATCGTATAAGGTTTCACCCATGCCATGTAAACATTGGAATTCAAACTCTTTGCCCTGTCCCAAATGCCAAATGGCCGACAGCGAGTAGGCGTTGTGGGTGGCAAATTGTGGGTAGATGGCGTCTTGTGCTGCCAGTAATTTTTTCGCGCAAGCAATATACGACACATCGGTATACACCTTGCGTGTATAGACGGGATAGCTGCTGAGACCATCGACTTGGGCGCGTTTAATTTCCGCATCCCAATAAGCCCCTTTCACTAAGCGCACCATAAAACGATGGCCGGTTTTGCGCGCCAGTTCAACTAACCAGTCGATGACAAATGGGCAGCGTTTTTGGTACGCCTGCACTACAATCCCAATGCCATCCCAACCAGCCAACTCATCATCGTGGGCGATGGCTTCGATTAAATCCAACGACAGTTCGAGGCGGTCAGCTTCTTCCGCATCGATATTGAGACCGATATTGTATTTTTTGGCCAATACAAATAAGGCTTTTAAGCGTGGCAGCAATTCTTGCAAGGCGCGGTCGCGTTGGGCGCGGCTATAACGCGGATGAATTGCCGACAGTTTCACCGAAATACCGGGGCCTTCGATAATGCCACGACCATTGGCGGCTTTACCAATCGCATGAATGGCCGTTTCATAGTCTTTCATGTAACGTTGGGCATCGGCCTCGGTCATCGCTGCTTCGCCAAGCATGTCATAGCTAAAGCGATAACCACGGGCTTCGCGCTCGCGGCCATTCGCTAATGCCTCGTCAATGGTTTCGCCGGTAACAAATTGCTTGCCCAACATTCGCATGGCCAAATCAACGCCTTTGCGGATCAGCGGCTCGCCACCTTTGGCAATCAGGCGCGATAAAGAATGCGATAAACCCGCTTCATTATGGGTGTTGACCAACTTGCCAGTAATCACCAAGCCCCATGTTGCCGCATTGACAAATAACGATTGGCTCTGGCCCAAGTGGGCGCCCCAATCGCCTTTAGAAATTTTATCGCGAATGAGCTTGTCGGCAGTCGCTTGATCGGGAATCCGCAACAGGGCTTCGGCCAAACACATCAAAGCTACGCCTTCTTGACTCGACAACGAAAATTCATGCATCAACGCATCAACGCCACTGGCGCGGGTGCGCTTGTGGCGGACATCGCTGACCAGCTTTTTCGCCAAAGCTTGGATGCCTTTAATCTCACCCGCTGGAATATCAGCTTGGCTTAACAGGCTGCGAACACATTCGCCCTCATCACGGCGCCACGCGGCGGTGATGGCATGGCGGCTGGGGGTTTGGGGTAGGGCAAGCGTCGGAAAAGACATGATTTTGATGCTCCATCGAATTCGAGATTTTTGACAATAATATTCGATGTAATGCATGTAATGCAATATATCAGACTATATTAAGACAGAAATACAATACAAAAATCTGGCTTTTGCTTTTTTTGTGGATATTTATACTTTTCGCGTTGCAACATTCGTGTAAAGACAAGAAAAAAAGCCTATAATGCTAAAGGCATGGCAAGCAATTAGCGATAACTTCTGTACCTTAGCTCTAAGTCAGTGAAAACACCATGAAGCGAAATCGAAATAAAAAACCTCTCGACCTGATCGACCGCAAAATTCTGGCTGTGCTACAACTCAATGCCAAAATTTCTAATGTGGACTTGGCCGATCGTGTCCACTTAAGCCCAACGCCCTGTTTGGAGCGAGTGAAGCGTTTGGAGTCGGAAGGCTATATCCGCGACTATGTCACCCGCCTCAATCCCCATTTACTCGATGCTGGAATGTTGGTCTATTTAGAAGTCACGTTGACCAGCACCAGCTCTGAAGTATTAGAAGAATTTAATCGTGCGGTGCAAACCATTCCCGAGATTTTGGAATGCCGGGGGCTTTGATTACTTATTAAAGATCCGCGTCAACGATATTCAAGCTTTTCGTGTGCTGTTAGGCGATATGTTGAGCTCGCTGCCGCATGTGCGTGAAACCCATACCTATGTGGTGATGGAAGAAGTGAAAGAACAAACCAGCTTGCCGATAAAAACGTGAGTTTGGCATGGTCCTCAGAATTCTCGAAATTTTATTTCCTGTCCTATCGATTATCGCCATCGGTACGCTGTATGGGCGTTTTCGGCGGCCTGATATGTTGGCGGCCAACCAACTGAACATGGATTTATTTGTGCCGGCGTTGGTGTTTGCTGCGTTGGCGAGTAAAGACTTTCATGTCATGGCCTATTTGCCGTTAGCTGCGGCTGCCACAGCCGTAGTCTTAGGTTCGGGGCTGTTAGCATGGCCGGTGGCACGTCTATTAGGGCTTGATTGGCGCACTTTTGTCCCACCGATGATGTTCAACAACACCGGCAACATGGGCATTCCGGTGATGGTATTGGCGTTTGGTAGCCAATGGTTACCGGGGGCGGTGATTGTATTTTTAGTCGAGATGGTGTTGCACTTTTCGCTTGGGCTGTGGATGTTAGACCATAAAACCAAGCTATTGGGCTTGTTTAAGCAGCCGGTGATTATGGCAACGATTCTTGGTTTGGTGGTCAGTCTTGGTCAAATTGCTCTTCCTGCGCCATTGCAAATCGCCCTGAAAATGTTGGGCGATATTTCCATTCCCTTGATGTTGTTTGCACTTGGGGTACGGATGGCTGGCATCTCCTTTGCCGATTGGAAAATCGGGGTGATTGGTGGCATCTTGTGTCCATTATCGGGCGCGGTAGTGGCTTGGCTATGGTTACAGGCTTTTCCATTGCCGCCGATGCAAGAGGCGTTGCTGTGGGTGTTTGCGGTGTTACCACCGGCGGTGTTGAACTACTTGGTTGCCGAACGCTATCAACAAGAACCGGCTCGGGTGGCATCGATTGTGCTCATTGGCAATAGTTTGTCGGTTTTTTCGTTGGCGATTGTTTTATATTTGGTTTTGCCGCACTAGATTTTTCTTTGTTGCAATGCAATCTTGCATACGAGATGAAAAACGCTGTGTTAAAATTAGTTGATTTTTCAACGCACTGAAGCTTCCATGTCTCGCAACCTCCGCAATATCGCTATTATCGCTCACGTTGACCACGGTAAAACTACCTTGGTTGACCAACTCCTACGCCAGTCCGGCACTTTCCGCGACCATCAACAAGTTGATGAACGGGTGATGGACAGCAACGACCTCGAAAAAGAACGGGGTATCACGATTCTGGCAAAGAACACTGCCATCGAATATCAAGGCACACATATCAATATCGTGGACACCCCCGGACACGCCGACTTTGGCGGTGAGGTTGAACGGGTGTTAGGCATGGTTGATGGTGTGTTGCTGTTGGTCGATGCCCAAGAAGGCCCGATGCCACAAACTCGTTTTGTGACCAAAAAAGCCTTGGCTTTGGGTCTGCGCCCTATCGTGGTGATTAACAAAATCGACCGCCCCGGTGCGCGTCCTGATTGGGTAGTCGATCAAACTTTCGATCTGTTCGACAAACTCGGTGCGACCGATGAACAGCTCGATTTTCCTATCGTGTATGCGTCTGGCCTGAATGGTTTTGCCAAGCTCGAATTAGAACACGAG
This sequence comes from Aquaspirillum serpens DSM 68, assembly GCF_000420525.1. Lineage (GTDB taxonomy): Bacteria > Pseudomonadota > Gammaproteobacteria > Burkholderiales > Aquaspirillaceae > Aquaspirillum > Aquaspirillum serpens. The sequence continues at coordinate 6,397 of NZ_ATVC01000034.1, read as the reverse complement.
TCAACCGATATGCGTCCGCTGTTCGAGGTGATTCTCGAGCATGTGCCTACGCCTCCCGGTGATGCTGAAGCGCCGTTACAACTGCAAATCTCTGCTTTGGATTATTCCACCTACACTGGCCGTTTAGGCGTGGGCCGTGTGTTGAATGGTCGCATCAAACCTGGTCAAGCCGTGGTGGTGATGAACCATGAAGACCAAGTGGCACAAGGCCGGATCAACCAAGTGTTGGGTTTCAAAGGTCTCGAACGGGTTCCGGTCGAACAAGCCGAAGCTGGCGACATTATCATCATCTCTGGTGTCGAAGACATCGGGATTGGTGTCACCATCTGTGATCGTGAGCAGCCGGTTGGCTTGCCAATGTTGTCGGTGGACGAACCAACGCTGACGATGGACTTTATGGTGAACACCTCGCCTTTGGCCGGTACCGAAGGCAAGTTTGTTACTAGCCGTCAAATCCGCGATCGTCTGCAAAAAGAATTGCTGACCAACGTCGCTTTGCGTGTTGAAGAAACTGGCGATGCGGATATTTTCCGCGTGTCCGGTCGTGGCGAATTGCATTTGACCATTCTGTTAGAGAACATGCGCCGCGAAGGTTTCGAGATGGCCGTCGGTAAGCCTCGCGTAGTTTACAAAGAAATCAATGGCGAGAAATGTGAGCCATACGAAAACTTGACCATCGACTTGGAAGATAACCACCAAGGCGCGGTGATGGAAGAAATTGGCCGCCGCCGTGGTGAGTTGACCAATATGGAGTCGGACGGTAATGGCCGCACTCGCCTCGAGTACCACATTCCTGCCCGTGGCTTGATTGGTTTCCAATCCGATTTCTTGACCATGACCCGCGGCACTGGCTTGATGAGTCATGTGTTTGATGACTACGGTCCAGTAAAACCAGATTTACCAGGTCGTCACAACGGCGTGTTGATTTCGCAAGAAAATGGCGAAGCCGTGGCCTACGCATTGTGGAACTTGGAAGACCGTGGCCGGATGTTTGTCAGCCCAGGCGAAAAGTTGTACGAAGGGATGATTATTGGCATTCACAGCCGTGAAAACGATTTGGTCGTGAACCCAATTAAAGGTAAGAAACTAACCAACGTTCGCGCATCAGGAACTGATGAAGCGGTGCGTCTGACCACACCGATTAAACTGACATTAGAATCGGCCGTGGAGTTTATCGATGATGATGAGCTGGTTGAAATCACCCCTCAATCGATCCGGATTCGTAAGCGTTTGCTGAATGAACACGATCGTAAAAAATCGGTACGCGGCCTGCTCTAATCGCTGACTAGTAGTCGAAAAAAGGGACGTGGATAGGAAATTTCCAACGTCCCTTTTTTGTGGCTATTTTTGCTTTATTGTCCCAATACTTTCCCTGGGTTCAGAATCCCCTGTGGGTCAAACACTGCTTTGATTCCACGCATCAGGGCAATTTCTGCCTCACTACGGCTGATATGAAGATAGTCGCGTTTGAGCAGTCCCACCCCATGTTCAGCTGACATACTGCCGTTAAAACGTGCCAGCAAGGCGAATACCAGTTCATTGACACGCTCACAAGCGACACGGAAACGGTCGATCTCCCATTCTTCTGGCCGCAAGATATTGATGTGCAAATTGCCATCACCAATATGACCAAACCACACCACTTCAAAATCGGGATATTGTTCGGCCAACAAGGCATCTAACTCCGCCACAAAAGCCGGTACTTGCGACACTTTCACCGCAATATCATTTTTATACGGGGTGCGAGGGGTGATAGATTCGCTGATATCTTCGCGTAACCGCCACAAATCACGCGCTTGGCTGTCGGATTGTGCCAACACCCCATCAACCACCACGCCTTGTTCCAGTAACTGTTCAAACACTGTCAACGCTGCTTCATCTTCATTGTGGGCGTGTTCATACTCAAAAATCACATAGTAAGGCGCACTGCCATCGAAGGGACGCCGTACATGACCACGGGCAAGGACATGACCCATCGCTGCTTCAGAGAAAAACTCAAACGCGGTTAATGGCAAGGCAGCGCGGACAGAAGCAAACACCGTCATGATGTCGCTCAACTCGGGCACTGCTAGGACCATGACGGCTAAAGGGGCCGGCGGTTGAGTGAGGCGTAAGGTCACGGCGGTGATGAGCCCTAAGGTGCCTTCTGAACCAACAAACAGATGGCGTAGGTCATAGCCGGTATTGTTTTTCACTAAGCCCTGATTCAGCTGTAATACTTCGCCGGTGCCAGTAACACATTCAATCCCTGCCACCCAATCACGGAACATGCCCCAACGCAATACTTTAATTCCGCCAGCATTGGTCGCCACATTGCCACCGACTTGACTCGACCCACGCGAAGCAAAATCAACCGGAAAATATAAGCCTTGCTCAGTCGCGAAATTTTGTAAAGCTTCGGTGATGAGGCCGGCTTCAACTGTTACGGTGCGGTCAATCGGGTTGAAATCACGGATGCGGTTCATGCGATCGAACGAAACGACCACCTCGCCTTGGGTGGCGCAAGCACCACCGGATAAACCGGTTCTGCCACCAGAGGGGACGAGGGCGATTTTTTCGCTCGCTGCAAGTTTCACTAAAGCAGCAACTTCTTCAGTGCTGGTGGGAAAGACAACAGCACTGGCGCAGGGCTCGGTGTAACGTGTCCAATCACGGCCATAACGTTGTAAGCTATCATCATCGGTGGCGATGCGTGCTGCGGGAATGGCGGTTGCCAACTGTTCAGCAAGCGAATGCGAAGTTGTCATATTGGATTTTCCTTACGGTCTTATTGCAGAACTGAGATTCTATGAGGATAATAGTTGAGAATATTACTCGGATATTGACCTGGAGAAAACACCATGCCGCGTTACTCGTTGGACAAAGACAAAATTAAAATCTTGTTGTTGGAAGGCGTACACCAAACTGCCTTGGATGCCTTTGCTGCCGATGGCTACACCAATATCGAATATCACAAAAAATCGTTAGGCGAGGCGCAGCTGTTAGAAGCCATTCGCGACGCTCATTTTGTCGGTATTCGTTCACGCACCCATCTCACCGAAGCAGTGTTTGCCGAGGCGAAAAAACTGGCTGCCGTGGGATGCTTCTGCATTGGTACCAATCAAGTCGATCTTGCTGCGGCACAACGACGCGGTATCCCCGTTTTCAATGCACCCTTCTCGAACACCCGTTCGGTGGCTGAGCTGGTGTTGGCTGAAACCATTATGCTGATGCGCGGCATCCCCCATAAAAATACCTTGTGCCATAGCGGTGGTTGGACAAAATCTGCCGAAGGTTCGTACGAAGTACGCGGAAAAACCTTGGGCATTATTGGCTATGGTCATATCGGCACCCAAATCGGCATCTTGGCCGAAGGCGTGGGGATGAAGGTGGTCTTTGCCGATATTGAAACCAAATTGCCGTTGGGCAATGCACGGCAGGCTAGTTTGGATGAAGTGTTGGCCGAGAGTGACGTGGTAACACTGCATGTACCGGAAACACCGGAAACACAAAACATGATTGCAGCGGCAGAGTTAGCCAAAATGAAAGCCGGTGCTCACCTCATCAACGCTTCGCGTGGTACGGTGGTTGATATTCCTGCGCTGGCAGCCGCCTTACAACAAGGTCATCTCGGCGGTGCGGCAATTGATGTTTTCCCCGTTGAGCCGAAGGGGAATGATGATGAGTTCATCTCTCCATTACGTGGTCTCAGCAATGTGATTCTGACCCCGCATATTGGTGGTTCAACACTCGAAGCACAGGCCAATATTGGGGCGGAAGTGGCGGCGAAATTGCTCAAATACTCCAATAACGGATCCACCGTTACCGCAGTCAACTTCCCTGAGGTGTCTTTGCCGGCGCACGGAGGCAAGAAACGCCTGCTGCATATCCACGAAAACCGCCCTGGGATGCTGGCGCGGATTAACGAAGCGCTGTCCACCACCGGTGTCAACATCGCTGCTCAATATCTACAGACCCGCGACAATATCGGTTATGTGGTGATTGATACTGACAGCGAAGCCCCCGATGCAGCTTTGGCCACGCTTGGCGCATTAGATGGCACCTTGCGCAGTCGGGTGTTGTACTGATTATTTTTCTGGTATTGAGCAAGTGGTGTTATTGAAGACCTGCGCCACTTGTTGCATCTGCCAATCAAAATAGGGATTAAACGTGAGGCGGGCATGTGCTTTATCTGCCTCACGATACCCCCAGTCGGAATACCAAACCTCTGTCCCCTGTTCACATTGCTGCTGTTGTGATGGCGTTTGGCCATTGTGACAAAGCCGGACTTTGCCTTGACGACCATATACCCAATTCTGCGGTGAAAACATCACGCTCATGTGGGAAAACTGACTGATACGTTGTTCTGGCAAATGGTCGGGTTGGAAATAGAGATGGGGTGCCTGCCACTTGCTTGCGGTTTCCGCTTTGCCATACCACAGGAGGCGACTGCACGAATGTGGAAAATACTGCGAGAAGTATTGGGCTAAGAATTCAACGTCCACCACCGAATCATGCTCCGCCACCACCATCACCACTGGCCGGCGATAAGCTTGTGCTGACAGCGCGTGTCGCACTGCTCGGCTGCTGTGGTAATACTGAGCAAAACCATTGGTTGGGGTGTTGAAATAGCGTACAGGGTTGCGTTGTGGCCGGTCTGGACTCGGCTCGCGTAACCACGGCTTGAACGGCGCGACCCAAGGCGTGAGCCAGTCATAAGCGTTGCCAGACTTAAAGGCAGGGGATAACAGCAAAAGACCGGCAGTGTCATCACGTTGCAACGCTTCGAGCACCACCAAGTTTGCCCCCGTTGAAAACCCACCGAGATAGACCTCTTTGACTTCGCGTTGTAGCTGTTCCGTCTGTTGTTTAACCACTTGCCGCCAATCAGCAAACCGCACGGTCAACAAGTCTTCGACCTTGGTACCGTGCCCTGGTAATAAGACGGTGCGAACTAAAAATCCCTGTGCTGTTAATCGCTGGCCGATATCATGGAAGGAAAAAGGCGAATCGCCCAAACCATGAACCAATAAAATACCTCGGCTTGGCTGGCTTGCTGTAGCAGGTCGCCATTCTTGTGGGCTATTGGCTTCGGTTTCAAAACGTTCACCAAAACGACCATCAAACTGGCGTTGTTGTACGATGTGCTGCTGTGTGGCGTAGCGATATTGCTTAAAAGACGTGGGGCTGTTGGCTGGTGTGGTATCGAGGCTATGACAGGCACTCAAACCAAATAAAGCCAACAAGCAAATCACAGAAGATAAAACACGCATCATCATCAACCTTACACCTTGGGTGCTTTCATGCTTAGATTTCACGCTAATTTTTCTATCAAAACAGGTTTCCTGCTTTCCCTAGGAATAGCATTTGGCTTAGCGACGATGGCGATTAATGCCTCTGATCTACCAATCCGGCCATTGGTCAAAGCCGGCCCTTGCCCTAGTGGTTACAACACTAGCGGCAACTATTGTAAGCCAAGCCATCACGCTCGCTTTGCCGTACCGAAATATGGCAGTTGCCCAAGCGGTTATTCCACAAGTGGAAATTACTGCCTAGCCAGCCATCACGCCAAATACGCAATCCCCAAATCAGGAAGTTGTCCAAGCGGCTATTCCACAAGTGGTAGCTATTGTTTGAGTCACCAATAACCGCATTGCTCTATGGTGATAGGGCTTTGCGCCAGTCCGCTAGATGGCTCACCTGATGACATTTACCGATGGACAGGGAATTTTTTACCTGCGGTTAAGATTCTACCGCATGGTATGGTGGCGATTGTCGGTGAAAAGCTGCAAAGAAGGACAATCATGCTGAAAACAGAGAGAGATTGGGTCAGGCTGTGGCGTATTGACTGAGATTTTGCAAGCAAAACGCAAAAACTGCAGTCTTAAACCGGCTGCAGTTTAAATTTGGGTACTGTTTTTTATCGACTTCAGATTAGGCTGGCGGAGTGGACGGGGCTCGAACCCGCGACCCCCGGCGTGACAGGCCGGTATTCTAACCAACTGAACTACCACTCCGTTTTGAATTCTGGTGGGCGGTACTGGACTCGAACCAGTGACCTCTGCCGTGTGAAGGCAGCGCTCTACCAACTGAGACTAACCGCCCAAACGATAGCTGACACAAGAGTGCTTTGGCGGAGCGGACGGGACTCGAACCCGCGACCCCCGGCGTGACAGGCCGGTATTCTAACCAACTGAACTACCGCTCCAAAGCGTTGGCGGAGTGGACGGGACTCGAACCCGCGACCCCCGGCGTGACAGGCCGGTATTCTAACCAACTGAACTACCACTCCGCAGTGGTGGGTGGTAACGGATTCGAACCGCTGACCCTCTCCTTGTAAGGGAGACGCTCTACCAACTGAGCTAACCACCCGTCGCTGTTTGCTTGTCGCTGCAGCGAAGAACTGCATTTAATCATG
>NZ_ATVC01000033.1 GCF_000420525.1 Aquaspirillum serpens DSM 68 | reverse complement strand
TTCCCCGAGGCTTTAAGCCTTCTAAAGAGTCGTTGAAGACCACAACGTTGATAGGTCGGGTGTGGAAGCGCAGTAATGCGTTAAGCTAACCGATACTAATTGCTCGTGTGGCTTGATCCTATAAGTAGCGACACTTACACAATCTAACCCAATTCTTTACTTCTTCTCACCCCTTTTTGCTTGGCGGCCATAGCGAGTTGGTACCACCCCTTCCCTTCCCGAACAGGACCGTGAAACGACTCAGCGCCGATGATAGTGCAGATCCCTGTGTGAAAGTAGGTCTCCGCCAAGCCCCCCATTACAAAAGCCCCTGATACTCAACGTGTCAGGGGCTTTTGCTTTTACCCCAAAGAAAAAATAATTAAGCCCCGATATTCGGGGCTTTTTGTTGCTATGCAGCAGTAAACTGCTCAAACGCCTTCAGCGCATGAGAAGCGTACATCAGCGATGGGCCGCCACCCATATAAACTGCAGTTGCTAACACTTCTTCGATTTCTTGCCGTGTTGCACCCAAATCAATCAATGCTTTGACGTGAAAGCCAATACAGTCATCACAACGCGCCGCAATCGCGATTCCCAACGCAACAAATTCTTTGGTCTTTTTATCTAAAACACCATCGGCTCCTGCCGCCTTTGCCATTTGATAGAAAGCACCGATGGTTTCAGGTTGATTTTTGGTAAATGTGCGTAAAACGCCAGAGACATCACGACATAATTCTGGATAAGACTGAGGTAACGACATGGTTTTTCCTAACGTTGCTGAAATAAATGCTTAATCAAACTTCGGTAATGCTGGTTTCTCAATCGGTAGACCGGCTGCCTGCCAAGCATCAAATCCACCGGCCATAGAGCGCACCTGTGTAAATCCTAAGCTTTGTAAAGCGCAGGTTGCCAGTGCCGCTCGGCCACTGGTTTTGCAATATAACAACACTGCTTGTTCTGGATTTTGCCAATCCGCTTCACCGCTCACCTTAAATTCCAACATCCCTCGCGGAATATTCACTGCGCCTGGTAAATGGCCTGCGGCATATTCATCTGGTTCTCGAACATCAATAATACGTGTTGAACTGTGTAATAACGGTTGCACTGCAAGCGGTGCGACTTCACAGATTTGCTGTTTAGCAATCTCGACTAAGTCATGAGCTGTTTTCAGCACAATGCGCTCCTTTGAGGGGTGGTAACAGTGTCTCTAAAGTTGCTGTGCAACATCGATTATTAGAGACAATCTTTATATCTGTAAATATAATGTATTTTAGTATAAAAAACAAAAAAGACTGCGATACCTTCCACCAGTTACGACAAAGGAGACACACATGGCTTCTGATGAATCACGCTTATCGCACCCCGACCCTAGCCGACGTCAATTTCTTAAATTAGGTTCTACCTTACTGCCGTTCTCGGCGGTAGCCTCAAGTGCTTTGTTATCAACAGCTCAGGCTGAAGCCCCCGCTAAAAATCAACAAAAGACTCGGGCGAAGATTGTCATTATTGGCAGTGGTCTAGGTGGGTTAGCGGCGGCAAATCGCTTACATCGTGAACTTGATGGTGCCAAGATTACGATTATCGACCGTAAACAAGAGCACAATTATCAACCCGGTTATACGCTAGTAGCGACTGGGGTATGGCCAAAAGACAAAGTACGCGATCGCAATCGTGATTTTATTCCCTCCGGTGTGGAATGGGTTCAAGAAATGGCAATCGAATTTGAGCCAGAACAAAATCGCGTTCGTACCGAGTCGGGAAAAACGATCGAATATGACTATATGATAGTTGCCCTTGGTTTGCAGTTGAACTATGGCGCTATTGAGGGAATGGATGTCAAAGCGATTGGTGATAACGGGTTGGGGAGCGTGTATTACAGTCCTGATGCGGCAGAAGCTACATGGAAAGCGATGGATCAGTTTCGACAAAAGGGTGGTCAGGCCATTATGACATTGCCTAATACCTTTTTGAAGTGTGCTGGAGCACCCTTGAAAATGACCTTTATGCTAGATAGTCGGTTGCGTGAAGCTGGGAGTCGTCAAGCGTCAAAGATCGACTTTTATTCCGCGCTGAAAAATATTTTTAGTGTAAAAGTGATTAACGATGAAGTATTAAAACGTTGGCGAGGTCTCGATATTCCAGTCAATTTTGAACATCAATTAACTGCTATTGATATTGCGGCCCGTAAAGCGAGCTTTTCATTACCTAATGGTCAAATTGAACAACGCGAATATGATTTTATTCATGTTGTACCTCCGATGAGTGCGCCAGATGTAATTCGGCAAAGCGTTCTCGCCAGCACAGAAGGTGTAATGGCAAAAGGGGGATGGTTGGAGGTGGATAAAAAAACACTGCAACATAAGCGTTTCCCAAACATCTTTGGTTTGGGCGACATCAATGGCACGCCACGCGGCAAAACTGCGGCTACGATTAAAAAGAGTGCGCCGATTGTGGTACAAAATTTGTTAGATGTCATGGCAGGTAAATCGCCTTCTCTTGAATTTGACGGTTATACCTCCTGCCCCTTGTTGCTGAGAGAGGGAGCTGCTTTGTTAATTGAGTTCGATGGTGATGGCAATTTAACACCTTCTTTACCAATGATCGAACCATTACAAGACAGTTGGATGGCTTGGTTAATGAAATATCGCTTATTAAAACCAGCTTATTTATCGGTATTAAAAGGCCGTGTTTAATTAAATCAAACAAGGGGAAATATCATGTATGAAATTTGGCTGACGTTGAATATTGTGTATGAACTGATGTGGATGTATTTGCCTGCTGTAGTGGTATTGTTGTTGGTATTGGCACTGGTATATGGTCGAGCTCTACAACGAAAAAAATGTCAATGGCGGGCTGCTATTCGACCCACGCTGATGGTTGCTGTGGTGGTAGCCATATTGAGCTTGTGGCTAGTGCCTGTATCAACCCATTCTACTTTGGCTGATATAGCGTATTGGGTCGATTGGGCTAATTTAATGGCGATTTGTGCTGGTGTGGCGTTGGTGGCTGCAGCAATTGTATGGCCGGTGTTTAGTCTGCGGCGTTGAGCATTAGTATTTTGACATCATCCCTATCCTCTCGCCAGTCTTGACCCGTAGCGCGACAAGCCCTGCCGTCCATGTCAAATATCGTTGTTGCCACTCATAGACCAAAATATACTATTCCCATGCAGCACGTCTAAGCCTTTAAGCTTGAACTGATGCCAGCCGGAGCAGCAAATGTGCCGCTTCGCTGGCTTGTGTTGGTTCGTTTTTAACAAGGTGCTGGCAACGCTACCAGCAAGGCGATGTGTGCAATGCGGCTATGAAAACCACGCCGATGTTGTTGGTGCAATCAATGTTTTAATACGCGGCCAAGCTATCTTAGCTGCCGCATAAACAATAAAAGGGCAGGACTTGCCCAGTTCGCCTGTGAAGTGAGTGGTGCAGCAAGACCGCCAGCAGCAGGAACCCACCGAAGCGACTTTGGTTTGTGTCTAGACCAAAGCGCTGTAGGAATCCCCGCTCTTTAGGGCGGGGAGGATGTCAAGGAAATATTGATTTTCTCTTGCTTAAGAACCTCAAAAACAAAACCCCAAAACGGCTTTGCCGTTTCTGTCTGATATCCTTGCCATAAATAGCGAGGTTTTAAAGTGCGTGGGGCAATCCCAGGAATTCGATTTTTTTATAAAGAAAGGTAACCGTGATGAGTTACTACAACCATCATGTTTTTTTCTGTGTCAATCAACGTGCCGAGGGTGAACGGCAATGCTGTCACAATCATGGCGGCAGTGCGATGCTCGACTATGCCAAACAAAAAGTAAAAGCACTGGGTTTACTGGATAGCGGACGAGTTCGGGTACAAAAAGCGGGCTGTTTTGATCGGTGTGAACAAGGACCCTTGTTAGTGGTGTATCCCGAAGCCGTCTGGTATACCTTTGTTGACGAAGAAGATATTGATGAAATTTTGACTGAACATCTGCAACATGATCGTATCGTTGAACGCTTGCGAGTGGCGGACCATGCTTAAGATGCCGGAAAAAATCACCATCGCTGGCCCAGTGGGTGGGTTAGACACGATCGTTGTGATGGCTAAAGGACCGACACGCGGCATTGCGGTAGTGGCGCATCCCAACCCACTGCAAGGGGGTACACACACCAATAAGGTGGTGCAAACCTGTGCGAAAAGCCTGTCACAGCTTGGCTATACCGTTTATTGTCCGAATTTACGCGGCGTGGGCGCCAGCGAGGGCGAACACGACTATGGCCGAGGTGAAGTAGAAGATGTGTTAGCAGTCATCGACTTTGCCCAGCAACAGCATGGGACCGCTTTGCCGTTGGTGTTGGCGGGGTTTTCCTTTGGTGGTTTTGTCATGAGTCATGTCCGCCAACGGGTTGCAGCTCAACGGTTGATTTTGCTTGGCCCTGCTGTGAGCCGTTATGAAACACAAGTCGCCGAAGTCCCACCAGATACGCTGGTGATTCATGGAGAAGAAGATGAGGTGATCCCGTTAGCTGATGTATTGGCATGGGCACGGCCACAACAGCTACCGGTGGTGGTCTTTCCCGGTGCAGGCCACTTTTTTCATGGCAAACTCATCCCACTCGGCCAGCTATTAAACCGGCTGTTAGCACCAACGAACTAATTTGTCTCTTCACTCACCGCTGGTTCGACTTGGCAGCGGTGAGCACACCATCCCCAATAAATATAAAATTTACTTGCAATAAATCAAAACAAAAATAAAATAACAAAAACACAGCAAAAGATAAATAGATCATTTTTGCGATAAGCTCTCTCGATCTCCCCGCAAAGGTTCACTCACTCATGTACGTCGCCGCAGATCCCTTTGAGACGATTCGGCCCAAAGTGCTGATAGTTGAAGACAGTTTGATGATGCTCAAACGTCTGACTAAATTACTCTATTCCGCAGGATTTGCCCCGACGGTGGCAATGAACCTACAAGAAGTGGAACAGATTTTAGCGACCGACGGCGATTTCTTTGCTGCTGTGGCTGATTATTGCCTACCGGATGCCATCGAAGGGGAAATCCTACCCTTATTGATTGACGCCAATATTCCGACGCTCGCCCTGACCGCACACAGCGACATTTCTATCCGCGATAAAATCCTCGCCCTCTCGGTGGTGGACTATGTCCCGAAAGACAGCCCTGCGGCACTGGAATATGTAGTACGGATGCTGAACCGACTGCAAAAAAATCCCAATATCGGCGTGTTAATTGTTGATGATGCTGCGTTGATGCGGAATTACCTACGGCATTTACTCGAACGGCAGCATTATCAAGTGTTCGAAGCAAATAGCGCCCAAGCAGGGTTGAACGTGTTGCTTCAAGAGCGCAGTATTCGTTTAGTGCTCACCGATCAAGATATGCCGGGGATGGATGGGATGCGCTTTGCCAGCGAAATTCGGCGACGGTATGGCAATAATCGCTTGTCGATTATTGGTATTTCTGGGCTGACTAATCCGGTCATCAGCGCCCGTTTTATCAAAGCAGGTGCAGACGATTTTATGCACAAACCGTTCAGTCCCGAAGAGTTCTTTTGTCGTATCACGCGCAACATTGAATTTATCGAGAATGTACAAGCACTCGAACATGCAGCCAATCGAGACCCGCTCACCAATTTATCAAATCGGCGTCATTTTTTAGATCAGATGGCGCGTGTCAAAGGCGAATATTGTGTTGCCATCAGTGACATTGATTTTTTCAAACAAGTTAATGACACCTATGGCCACGATATAGGCGATATTGCCATTCAATTTGTCGGGCAGTTATTGCAAGAACATTTTCCCGATGGTTTAACCGCCCGCTTTGGTGGGGAAGAATTTGTGACGGCGATTGCCAATGGCAACATCAGTGATTTTGTCAGCCGTTTAAACGATGTGCGACAACAGCTTATGCATCGACCTGTCACCACTCCACAAGGAGAACTCCGGCTTAATATCAGCATTGGTGTTTCTGCAGTCACAAAACACAGTCTTACCGCAACACTCAAACAAGCCGATGAAGCCCTCTATCTCGCGAAACAACAAGGACGCAACCAAGTACAACTCGCCGGCTAAGGTTGCCGCCCTTATTTGGTAACCAACACCAGCTCTAACATACGTTCTGCTAATTCATCCACTGATAATTCCCCTTCACGGCGGAACCATTGCACCGACCAATGCAAACTGCCTAACAACGTGCGGCGTAATAAGCGGGTATCGGGCTTGACCAAGCCCACTGCTGCCGCCTCGTCTAAAGCCTGTTGCCACAGCGCTTCGTAGCGATCACGCAAAATAATCAGCCCCGGACGCTGTTCTTCTGACACACTGCGCCACTCGTATAACATGACCTCTAGTGCAGCTTGGTTTTCGCCCAATAAAGAGTGCAGATGCACCCGAATCAAGGTGGCCACTTTATCGCGAGGATGTTGCACCTCGGCCAACGCAGCAGCCAATTGTTCAGTCGTATTGCTAATCCCCAACGCCATCACCGCGACGAGAATTTCCTCTTTGGTTCGAAAATGGTAGAACAAGCTACCCGACTGCAACCCTACCGCATTACCAATATCGCGTACCGTGGTTCGTTCATAGCCACGATCACGAAATAAACGTGCAGCCGCACGCACTAGCTCCATACGACGAGAATTTTCTTCGGTGGAAACAAGCATTCCTCATCCTGTCCTTTAATATACTGCCGGTGCCTTTAGGCAAGCAGCCAGTGTTCTACCTGTTGGTACACTTGGGCTGGCTGAAGTTGTTGCAAACAGTCAGTATGTTTTAACGGACACACCCGCTCAAAACAGGGACTGCAAGATAAATTTAATGACATAATACTCGCCCGCTCGGTTAACGGCGGGGTAAATCCTGGGCTAGACGAACCATACAACGCCACCAAGGCAACACCAAGCGCGGCGGCAATATGCATCAAGCCCGAGTCATTACAAACCGCAACCTTGGCACAGGCCAATAAATCAATCGCTTCCTCTAGCGAGGTTTTACCACATAGATCCACCACCGCAGCTGATGCGGCAAGTTGTTGAATCGCCGCGCCAAACTCGGCATCTTTCGGCGAACCAAAAATCCACACCTGATGCCCTGCCGCCACCGCCTGTTGTGCCACCGCAGCAAAATGGGCCACCGGCCACCGTTTTGCAGGGCCATATTCCGCCCCCGGGCACAATGCCACCACGGTTTTTTCTAATCCCAAACCATAACGTGCTAAGACCGCTGTCGAAACTGGCCGTGCTTGTAGGATAGGGAACGGCAATGGTTTATCCACTGTTGTTTTGGGTGGTTCTGCCAAAGCCAAAAAACGCTCTAACATACTTGGCAAGGCAGTTTTATCCAGCTTGCGCGCATCGTTTAATAAACCATAGCGCATTTCTCCGACCCAACCCGTACGGCGAGGGATACCAGCAAACCAAGGAATCAGCGCCGATTTCAGGGAGTTGGGCAACACAATGGCTTGTTGATAGCCTTCTTGCGCCAGCTCGCGCCCTAAACGATAGCGGTCACGCAAACGCAGTTGACCATGAGCAAAGGGGTTTTCAATCACACGCCGAATTTCTGGCATTCGACCATGCAAAGCCGCCGTCCATGCCGGTGCCAAAACATCAATCACTGCTTCGGGAGAGCGTTGTTGCAAGCGACGATAAAGCGGCTGCGCCATGACCGCATCCCCAACCCAAGCAGGGGTGAGCACTAAGATTTTTTTGATCATTGTAATAAGCAAAAAAGGTGCGGACACGCCGCACCTTACCGACAGGGGTCGGAATGATAAAAAGCAATCGGCTTAGTGATGTTTCTTCACTGGGCCAACCAGCTTGTAGCGAGTGCCACAGTATGGGCATTGCACTTCACCATTCTCACTACGATCAATCGCCAAGAACACCCGAGGGTGTTGATTCCACTTCACCATATCGGGCATTGGGCAATGTAGGGGCAAGTCATCGCCTTTGACTTCAATGTATTTGGCGCGGTTTTCTTTCAAAGCACTCATACCATCATCCTTACGCGATATAGGTCAGCCAATCAGCATGGCTTTCATCTTGACCTTTAACACAAGCGAAATAGCGTTTTTGCAGTTCTGTGGTGATAGGACCACGCACGCCTTCACCAATTGGGCGACGGTCTAGTTCGCGAATTGGTGTCACTTCAGCAGCCGTGCCCGTGAAGAACGCTTCATCTGCGCTATACACTTCGTCACGGGTGATACGTTTTTCGATCAACTCCAACCCCATCTCAGCCGCCAATTGCACAATCGTATCGCGGGTGATGCCTTCTAAGGCGCTGGTCAGGTCTGGGGTATAGAGTTTGCCTTTACGCACGATAAAGATATTTTCGCCCGAGCCTTCAGCAACAAAACCATCCACATCCAACAACAAGGCTTCATCATAGCCATCGGCAGTGGCTTCGTTGTTTGCCAAAATCGAGTTCATGTAGTTGCCATTGGCTTTGGCTTTACACATTGTGATGTTGACATGGTGACGGGTAAAGGAACTGGTTTTGACACGAATCCCTTTTTCCAAACCCTCTTCACCCAAGTACGCGCCCCACGGCCATGCAGCCACAATCACGCGCACATCGTTTTTCATCGGTGCCACACCCAATTTGCCAGAACCGTAGAAAGCCATTGGACGGAAATAGCAGGATTTGAGCTGATTTGCCTTCACCACATCTAGGTGAGCTTGGTTGATTTCTTCTTTCGAGAAAGGCAAATCCATACCCAAGATTTTGGCAGAACGGAATAAACGATCGGTATGGTCTTGCAAGCGGAACACGGCTGGGCCGCGCGCGGTTTCATATGCGCGCACCCCTTCGAACACGCCCATGCCGTAATGTAGGGTGTGGGTCAGTACATGGGTGTTTGCTTCGCGCCAATCCACCAATTTGCCGTCGTACCAAATGAAACCATCGCGGTCAGCCATTGACATCTTAGATTACTCCGTCCGAGTCGTTGTATAGAATAAAGCGTTTAATTTTGACATCGTTCCCAGCTTAAAAGCTAGCGATTCCTACAGTTTACCCAAAGCGACGATCGGCAACAAAGGGGTTGCTGCGGCGTTCTTCACCAAAGGTTGAGTCTGGGCCATGCCCTGGGATGAAACTAACATCATCTCCCAACGGGAAAAGTTTGTCGCGAATCGAGGCCACCAAGGTATCGTGATCTCCACCGGGAAAATCACTGCGTCCAACCGAACCGGCAAACAACACATCTCCCACCCATGCCTGTTTCGCCTCACGGTCAAACAACACCACATGACCGGGCGTATGTCCCGGGCAATGAATCACTTCGAATTGACGTTCACCACAGGCAATCACCTCACCTTCTTGTAACCATTGGTTAGGTTGTAAGGCAGGGGTGAAGGGAAAACCAAACATCTGCGATTGTCGCGGCAAGCCATCTAACCAATATTGGTCGGCAGGATGTGGCCCCCACACGGGGATATTTAATTCTGCCGCTAACGCCGCGCTACCGCCGACATGGTCAAGATGACCGTGGGTGAGAATAATTTTCTCCACGGTTACACCGGTTTGTGCAATGGCGGCCATAATAATAGCGACATCACCACCCGGATCGATCACCACCGCTTTTTTGGTGGCATCACACCACACCAAAGAACAGTTTTGGTCGAAGGGGGTGACGGGAATAACACGATTGCCCATTATTTACGCTCACAAAGTTTGTTGGGCATAGCGTTCTACGCCCTCTGCTACGGTGAGGAATGGCTCTTGATAGCCCGCTTTACGCAATAAAGAAATATCAGCGCAGGTATAGCTTTGGTATTTCCCTTTGAGTGCCTCGGGGAAATCAATATATTCAACAATCCCTTGCGCCACCATTTCGGCCAACGACAACGCAACTTCACCTTGTTGCGCACGGCAAGCATTGACCGCCGCCACCGCCACCGCATTAAACGGCTCGGCGCGTCCGGTGCCGAGATTAAAAATACCGGATTTTTCTGGATTGTCGAGGAAGAACAGATTGACCTTCACCACATCTTCTACCGAGACAAAATCCCGACTCTGCATCCCTTCGGCGTAACCCTCATAGGCACCGAATAGTTTGACCTTGCCAGTGTCACGGTATTGATTGAAATGGTGGAAAGCAACCGATGCCATCCGCCCTTTATGCTGTTCGTTGCGACCATAGACATTGAAATAGCGGAAACCGGCGACTTGTGCCGATAGCCCTTGGCTAATCCGGCGGCGCACATGCTGATCGAACAGATATTTCGAATAGCCATAGACATTTAACGGCGATTCAAACTCACGCGACTCAACAAACACTTGCCCACCGCCGTACACCGCCGCACTGGAGGCATATAAGAAAGGAATGGCGTCTTGCTGACAATATTCGAGCAAGCTAATGGAGTATTGATAGTTGTTTTCCATCATATACTTACCATTGTGCTCCATGGTATCGGAACACGCGCCTTGGTGCAGAATGGCCATGATTTCACCATCCCACGTTCCATCTAACAGCATCTCAATAAAATCGGTTTTATCGATGTAATGACTAATTTCACAATCCACTAAATTGCGAAACTTCATTCCATCGGTCAGATCATCAACGGCAATAATGCGATTTTCACCGCGCTCATTCAGTGCACGAACCAAATTTGAGCCAATAAAACCAGCGGCTCCAGTCACAACGATATACATAATTTTTCCTTTATAGGTGCTGGTGTAGCGCGTGTTGTAGTTCAGCGGCACTGACCGTTGCCGTCCCTAATTTTCCAACCACAATGCCAGCAGCCACATTCGCCAAGCCCATCGCCTCGGGTAACGCTACCCCTGCCGCCAACATCAAACCCAAACTGGCAATCACCGTATCACCTGCCCCCGAAACGTCGAACACCTCACGCGCTTGGGTCGGGACATGCACCGCCTCGCCTGCTTCACGGAACAAGCTCATGCCTTCTTCGCTGCGGGTAATCAATAACGCCTGTAATGCCAATTGTTGCCGCAGGTGTTGAGCACGTTCGCTCAGTTGTGCCTCACCCTGCCATGCGCCAGCCACCTGTTTAAATTCGCTTTTATTCGGTGTGAGCAGTGTTGCGCCGGCATATTTTTGCCAATCGTCGCCTTTCGGGTCGATCAACACCGGCTTACCCGCTTGTTGCGCCATCGCAATCATTTTCGCAACATGGGTTAAACCACCCTTACCGTAGTCGGACAAAATCACCACATCATGCTGTGGTAACTGCTGGGCAAAATCATCCAGTTTATCGGCTAGCACTTCGTGGCTAGGTTCGGCTTCAAAATCGAGCCGAATGAGCTGTTGTTGCCGCGCCACCACGCGCAATTTCACGGTGGTGTCTAAATCTGGATCGCGCCGAAACGACACCTGCACCCCATCGTCGCGCAGCAGTTTTTCTAACGTAAACGCGGCTTCATCATCTCCCACTACCGATAACAAAGTCGCTTGTCCACCTAGGCAAACAATATTGCGCGCCACGTTTGCCGCACCGCCGGCCCGTTCTTCACCGCGTTGAATACGCGCCACCGGCACTGGAGCCTCTGGTGAAATTCGGCTTACTTCGCCAAACCAATAGCGGTCCAACATCACATCACCCACCACTAACACACGCGCTGCTTGCAAGCGCGCCAGCTCAGGCATTTGCACCCGCATACCGACTCCTCACTGTCCGATGGCTGGATGCCGCACTGCGGCACGGCCAATCGGAAAATACGTCAAACCTGCTTCTACCATCGCAGCAGCAGGATAAAGATTGCGGCCATCAAAAATCGTTTTATCTGTTAATTGACGTGCCAATAAGCCAAAGTCGGGACTACGAAATTCTTTCCACTCCGTCACAATCACCAATGCATCCGCCGCCTGTAGGGCAGCTTCCATCCCCGAGGCCCAGTGCAGTTGAGGAGAAACAGGCAACCGTTTACGCGCTTCGTCCATCGCAACAGGGTCATATACCGTGACCTGTGCGCCAGCGGCTAATAACCCAGCGATTAAGGTTAAGCTTGGTGCTTCGCGCATATCATCGGTATTCGGCTTAAAGGCCAAGCCCCACACAGCAAAGTGTTTAGCGCGTAAATCTGCGCCATAGTGCGCGGTGATTTTCTGCAATAACACCTGTTTTTGTGCTTCATTCGCCGCTTCAACAGCCTGCAACACCCGTAAAGGCATCTGATTTTCTGCTGCTGTGCGCAATAAGGCCTGCACATCTTTCGGAAAACAGGATCCACCATAGCCACAGCCGGCATACAAAAAGTGGTAACCGATTCGAGGATCCGAGCCAATCCCTTGCCGCACCTGTTCGATGTCCGCCCCGAGTGTTTCCGCCAACAAGGCTAACTCATTCATAAACGAAATGCGCGTGGCTAACATCGCATTGGCTGCATATTTCGTCAGCTCAGCCGAACGAATATCCATCACCAATAAACGATCATGATTGCGTTGGAAAGGGGCATATAAACGGCGCATTTTTTCTGCTGCTCGCGCATCTTCCACCCCAACCACAATGCGGTCTGGCTTCATAAAATCTTCGATTGCGGCCCCTTCTTTCAAAAACTCGGGATTCGATACCACGGCAAACGGTAACGCACACTCACGCAATGCCAATTCTTCTGCAATCGCCGCTTTGACCTTATCCGCAGTGCCAACAGGGACAGTCGATTTATCCACCACAATTCGTTCTGCTGGCATATAACGGCCAATCGCACGCGCAGCAGCAAGAACATATTGCAAATCAGCCGAACCATCTTCATCGGGAGGTGTACCAACCGCAATAAATTGAATATCACCATGTGCCACAGCAGCAGGAATATCCGTGGTAAACGATAGCCGGCCGGCTGCCGCATTGCGTTTCACCATCGCCTCAAGACCGGGCTCGTAAATCGGGATACCGCCGCCTTGCAATAAGGCGATTTTTGCCGGATCAACATCCAAACACAGCACATGGTTACCCACTTCGGCCAAACATGCACCGGTTACCAAGCCGACATAGCCGGTACCAACAACCGTGATTTTCATGCCGATAGCCCAAGCTCTTGATGAATCGCTTGTAACGCTTGCACCGGATCTGCCGCTTGGGTAATGGGGCGACCAATGACCAGATAGCTTGAACCAGCCGCCATCGCCGCAGCAGGGGTCATAATACGATGCTGATCGTTGCTGGCACTGCCTTGTGGCCGAATCCCCGGGGTCACCAAGGTAAACGCAGGCCCAAGCGTCTGACGTAATAAACCGGCTTCTTGCGCCGAACATACGACACCATCCATACCACTGCTTTGTGCCAAGGTAGCCAACCGCATCACTTGTGTTGCCGCATCTGGCAAGCCCAACTCAGTCAAATCAGTTGGTGTCATGCTGGTCAATACAGTCACCGCGATTAACAACGGCGGTTGACTGATATTGGCGAGGGCTTCAAGCGCAGTTTCCATCATCTGCCGACCACCACTGGCATGTAAATCCACCATCCATACCCCTAACGATGCCGCCACACGGCACGCGCTGGCGACGGTGTTTGGAATATCGTGGTATTTCAAATCAAGAAAGACATCAAAACCACGGGCAACTAGCGCCTCGACTAATGCAGGCCCAGCCGCGGTGAAAAGTTCTTTACCCACTTTTAAGCGGCAACTCGCCGGCGGTAAACGTGACACGAAGGCAAGGGTTTCTTGTGCATCGGGAAAGTCGAGGGCAACAATCACCGGGGAGGCCGTCACAGCGGCAGCAGCAGGAGCAAGGGGATTCATTCACATACACTCAAATCAATCAGGAGAAACCCACGCACATTACGACTCGGTGCGATTGGGAGTAAAAGTTTCCCACTCATTACAAGCAGGACAATGCCAAAAAAAGGTTTTCGAGCGAAATTGACAGCGTTTACAACGATGGACACTCAAGCGCTTCACCTGCGTCAGGACAAGATCACGCGCTAATTCGGCATCCTGCCGACTATCCGGCGTCAGCGAGGCAAAACGCGCATCGATCAATTTCGCCATCCCAGCTAGGGTTGGGCGACGATGAACAGCCTCGCGCAAAAAGTCGAGCGCTGCCGCATCCCCCTCACGCTGGGCAATACGTGGATATAACAAATCAATTAAATCGAGTTCGGGGAAGGTTTGTAAAAACCCGCGCAACAAGGCCAAGCCCTCGGCAGGTTTTTCCAGTCGTTCATAGGCATCTAATAAACGCTCGGCGACCAAGGTCAGGTATTCAGGGTTTTGTTTTTCTACCCGTAACCATGCCTCAATTGCCGCTTCGGTTTGACCGGCGGCCAATTCAATATCACCGGCGATTAAACTGGCGCGCGCAGAACGGCGATTGGCGGTTAATGCCTCGGCCAGATAATTGCGTGCTTCGTCTAACTGCGACTTGAACAACGCAGCCTGCGCCAGCTCGCAATAGAATTGCGACAGTTCATGCTGATAGCTCATGGCCTCACTGCGTAAGGCCCGCGCCATATCAATCGCCCGTGTCCAATTACGCTCTTGTTGGTAGATTGCCAACAGATGTTGCCGTGCTTCTTGCGCAAAAGGTGTCGGTTCTAGGCTTAATAACAATTCCTCAGCTCGATCCACCAAACCCGCACGCAAAAAATCCTCCGCCAACTCCAGTCGCACGCGGTCTTTTTGATTGGCAGGCAACTCTTGATCTTCCAACATCCGTTGATGGAGACGAATAGCAAGGTCGTTTTCACCACGGCGGCGATGCAGGCGACCGACAGCCAGTTCCAATTCAAAGGCTTTGGGGTTAGCCCGTGCCACCTCGCTTAGCTCACGCACCGCCACTTCGGTATTGTCATCTAATAAAGCATGTAACCCACGGAAATAGGCAGAAGGGACGGCTTTGGCTTGTGCCAACACCGCACGCATATCAATCCGCGCCGCTAACCAGCCCAACCCAAAAAACGCCGGAAAGACTAATAACCACCACAGTTCAAAATCCTGCACCGGCTGCTCTCTTATTTAAAAAACGGAAAATAGTGTCAATTCGCAATCGCATCACTAGGATCGTCCACCACCGACGACATCGGAGCACTGCGCTGTCGCAACTCTTTCTTCAATACCGTTAGCTCACGCCGCAGGCGCAGGTAATAGACAAAGCCGGCCATCAAACCCAATGCCGCACCGGTCGAGAAAAAGGCCAACAGCAAGACAATCAGAGGGGCTTCCCAGACATAACCGAGGAAAAGATGTAAGGTGACTGGCAGCGTATTTTGCATCGCCAATGCCAGTAACAAGATAAAAACCAATAGCTTGAGCGCCCAAATCACATAACGCATGGCAGCCTCTATAAATGGGTTAGGCCCGATAGTGTAAACCAACGGACCTAACAATGAAAAACGCCGTGAATCACTTCACGGCGTTTTCCTCAGATGAGAGCCAAAGCTCAAGCATTCGTTTGTGCGTGGGCATCGACACGTTCACGCAATTCCTTACCTGCTTTGAAGTGTGGCACATACTTTTCGGGTACAGACACACTGGCACCAGATTTGGGGTTGCGACCTAAACGTGGCGGACGGTAGTTAAGATCAAAACTACCGAATCCACGAATCTCTATTCTTTGCCCACGAGCAAGGCTGGTTGCCATCGCATCTAAGATGGCCTTGACGGCCATCTCAGCATCTTTAGCGACCAGTTGCGGATAACGTTCTGCGAGCTTGGCAATCAGCTCGGACTTGGTCATCACGATTCCGCTTACTCGTTACCGCCAGACAGTTTAGCTTTCAGCAGAGCACCCAAATTGGTGGTACCTGCGTTACCTGCTGTATCTGCCTGCAAGGATTTCATTGCACCAGCTTCTTCAGCGGCATCTTTAGCTTTGATCGACAGCTTGATCGAACGGTTCTTACGATCGATGTTGATGATCATCAGCTCTAATTCGTCACCGTCTTTGACGTGGGAACGAATGTCTTCAACGCGGTCACGCGACACTTCGGAGGCCGGCAAGTAACCTTCAACGTCGCCATCCAACGCAATCGTCGCACCTTTGGCATCAGCAGATTTCACTACACCTTTAACAATCGCGTTTTTGTCGTGCATCGCGATGAAGTTGTTGAAAGGATCACCATCCAACTGTTTGATGCCCATGGAGATGCGCTCGCGCTCAACGTCGATGGCCAACACAACAGCTTCAACTTCGTCACCTTTCTTGAACTTACGCACGGCTTCTTCGCCAGCTTCGTTCCAAGACAGATCAGACAAATGCACCAGACCGTCGATGCCACCAGGCAAACCGATAAACACACCAAAGTCGGTGATCGACTTGATGGTACCGGCAATCTTGTCGCCTTTTTTGTAGTTAGCGGCAAAATCATCCCATGGGTTTGGCATGCACTGTTTCATACCCAAGGAGATACGACGACGATCTTCGTCGATTTCCAAGATCATGACTTCAACTTCATCACCCAAAGCAACCACTTTGGATGGGTGAACGTTCTTGTTGGTCCAGTCCATTTCGGAGACGTGCACCAAGCCTTCGATACCTTGTTCGATTTCGACGAATGAGCCGTAGTCGGTCAAGTTGGTCACGCGGCCAAACAGACGGGTGCCGGAAGGATAGCGACGGGACAGACCCACCCATGGATCTTCGCCCAACTGTTTGAGACCCAAGGAAACGCGGTTTTTGTCTTGGTCGAATTTGAGCACTTTGGCTTCGACTTCATCACCCACAGCCAACACTTCTGTTGGATGTTTAACACGGCGCCATGCCAAGTCGGTGATGTGCAACAGACCATCGATACCACCCAGATCAACGAACGCGCCGTAGTCGGTGATGTTTTTAACCACGCCTTTAACAATCGCGCCTTCCTTGAGGTTTTCCAGCAACGCTTTGCGTTCTTCACCCAAGGTTTCTTCCAGCACAGCGCGGCGGCTCACCACAACGTTGTTGCGTTTGCGATCAAGTTTGATCACTTTGAATTCAACTTGCTTGCCTTCGTAAGGTGTGGTGTCCTTCACTGGACGGGTATCCACCAACGAACCAGGCAAGAAAGCACGGATACCGTTGACCATCACGGTCAAACCACCCTTCACTTTACCGCTGATCAGACCAGACAGGATGGTACCGGCTTCGAGCGCTTCTTCCAGCTCAATCCAAGCTGCCATGCGTTTTGCTTTGTCGCGGGACAGTTTGGTTTCGCCATAGCCATTCTCGAGGCTATCGATAGCAACAGTCACGAAGTCGCCGATTTCAACTTCAACTTCGCCTTTGTCATTTTTGAATTCATCAACCGGTACCAAAGATTCGGATTTCAAACCGGCATTCACAGTGACAAAGTTTTGGTCGATTGCGACCACTTCAGCAGTGATCACCTCACCAGCTTTCATGTCCTGACGGGTCAGGCTTTCCTCAAACAGGGCGGCAAAGCTTTCCATTACGGGGGTGGTAGTCATGTAAAAAATACTCAATGGGTGGAGAAAAACCCCACCGGGGTTAGTTAAAAAACACTATGGCAATCTTCACATTGCCACAGCAAACAACCACTTCACTCAAGGCAGAGCGCGATACCAAGCTAAAACCTGTGCCACAGCAGTGGCGATGTCCAGTTCAGTGGTATCAAGCAAACGCGCATCGTGCTCTTGTCGCAACGGAGCAACCGGGCGAGAAGCATCACGCGCATCACGCGCTTCAATGTCTTGTTGAAGGCGTGCGAGGTTAGCAGATTGGCCCTTTTCTATCAACTGCTTATACCGCCTTTGCGCACGTTCTTGTGCGGAAGCGGTCAGAAAAATCTTTAAAGTGGCATCGGGAAACACCACTGAGCCCATATCGCGGCCATCGGTTACCAGTCCGGGCGCTTGGCGAAAATCGCGTTGACGTTGTAATAATGCCGAGCGAACAGCTGGCAAAGCAGCAATTTGCGAAGCGCCAGCCCCGATTTCCTCTCCACGAATGAAATCGTCACAATCTTGGCCATCTACACAAGCACGTCCCTGTTCAAACGACAGCGGCAAACGCACGGCCAATAAGGCAAGGCGAGCTTCGTTATCCCATGCCACTTGTTTCTGTTGTGCATATAACGCCAGCACGCGGTACAAAGCCCCTGAGTCTAAATAATGAAACCCCAATGCGGCCGCAACGCGGCTGGCCACCGTACCCTTACCGGAAGCGGACGGGCCATCAATGGTAATCACAGGAAACGACATATTTTTCACCCGAAACAAAAACGATATTTTAGTTGTTTTAGCCGCATTTTCTCGACTTTATCCGTGGGCATGGTCGGTATTAGGAGAAAATCGTGCCAAGACATGCTGCGCCATGCCATTGGCCAATTTTGTTCCTCGGCAAAAAACACTGTCCCACCTTCTTTTTCAAATAACAGCGACTCCTCCTCACTATGGCTACGCAACACCACCTCGATATTGGGGTTCAGCATTTTCGCGGTTTCTATCATTTGCCGAATCACCAACGGATCGGGGCAAGCAGCGACCAACATCGCTGCATTGGCAATATGGGCTTGAATCAACACCGCCGGATCTGTCACATCACCTGAGACGGCAGCCATGCCTTGTTGCCGCAAGGCTTCAACCACTTCGCGATTTTGTTCCGCGACAACAAAGGGAATACCGTTCCGCGACAACAAAGGGAATACCGCGTTCTTTTAAGGCAGAGGCAATCCCGTTCTTTTAAGGCAGAGGCAATCCGGCTACCGACTCGGCCATAGCCGACTAACACCACCTGTCCCGATAAAAAATGACGCTCGGTGCTCATTGGCAGCTCTGCATACGGGTCTTGCCGCTGTTCCAATTGCCGCGCCCATGCCGAACGGGCCAACAGCCATTTTTTCAGCGGTTGCACCAAGGTAAACAGCAGAGGGTTTAAGGCAATCGAAATCAACGCCCCCGCCAATACCAAGCTCATGCCTTCTTGCGGTAACAAACCCAGCGCCAATCCCAAACCAGCCAAAATAAACGAAAATTCGCCAATTTGAGCCAAGCTAGCCGCCACGGTTAACGCCGTGTTAAAGGGATAACGGAACAGCAAGACCAAACCGACAGCGGCTAAGGTTTTGCCAAACATAATAATCAACACCGTCGCCAACACCTGCACCGGTTGTTCCATGATAATTTTCGGGTCGAATAACATCCCCACCGAGACAAAGAACAACACTGAGAACGCATCACGCAGTGGCAGCGACTCTTCTGCTGCCCGATGGCTAAACTCAGATTCGCGCATCATCATGCCGGCAAAAAAGGCACCCAGTGCAAACGACACGCTGAACAACATCGCAGCACCGTAGGCAATACTGATCGCCGCAGCAATCACTGCCAAAGTGAACAATTCACGCGAACCCGTCCGCGCCACTTGCCACAACAACCACGGCATCACCCGCCGTCCCACCACCAACATCAAGGCAATAAACGCAAATACCTGTAACAAAGTCTGGCCGATAGTGATCCAAATCGCCGTGTCGCTCGCGCCAGTATTAGCCGTTTGACTGCCTAAAATGCCGGCCAATGGCGGCAGCAAGACCAAAATCAACACAGTCGCTAAGTCTTCAACCACCAACCAGCCCACGGCAATACGACCATTCATGGTGTCTAAAATGCCGCGTACTTCAAGGGCTTTGAGCAACACCACGGTACTGGCACACGATAATGACAAGCCAAAGACCAGCGCCTGTCCCCACGGCCAGCCCCACCACGACGCCACCATGATGCCGAGGATAGTCGCAATCGACATTTGCACCACCGCCCCCGGTACAGCGATTCGCTTCACCGCCAATAAATCGCGCATCGAAAAATGTAGGCCCACACCAAACATCAACAACATCACGCCGATTTCAGACAGTTGGCTGGCAATATGCACATCTGCAACAAAACCGGGCGTACCGGGGCCAATCATAATGCCGGCCAGTAAATAGCCAACCAAAGCCGGCAAGCGCAGTCGTTCAGCAATGACCCCCAAGATCAAGGCAATGGCAAAACCGGAGGCAATCGTTGTAATCAAAGAAATATTATGTTCCATCGCAGTTCACCTATCTGTTTTTACTAAGACATGACAGCCATTAAAACAGCGTAAGATTAGAAAAAACTTAACTTAGATGAGGCTATTTTTTTCTTCTCTAAGCAATTTTTTTACTCTTACCGCAAAAAAACCATTTCAAAACAAAAGATTAAAAATGTTTACTTGAACGCCAAATCGACCACATCAACCATAAACTGTTGGCAAATGCCACTAAAAAACCAAGAAAACCAAACAACGGCAAACCAAACAGCATGGGGCCGGCATCCACTGTCATCACAATCGACGAGCCAATAATTAAACACCCTGTGACAATCCCCATGGTCAGACGATTCGCGCTTTTATCTAACTGTTGGCCAAAGTGATCGAGCCGTTTTAGGTCTAAATCAATGCGAAACTTACCGCGTCGAATTTCCTTGGCCAACTGCAACATATCATGCGGTACATCACCCAATACACTGGCCAGTTCGGCCAAACCTGCTTTACCTTTTCGCCATAATTCTTTTGGCTGATAACGTTCGGCCACCACTTTGCGAACAAAGGGCGTAAGGTGGTTGACCATTTGAAATGAAGGATCTAATTGTCTGACCAATCCTTCTAGGGTAATCAACGCTTTGAATAACATGGCCAAATCGGCTGGTAGTACAATCGCATGGTCACGCATCAACGCCATAATGTCGTGAATCAGTTGCGAGAGATTGAGGTCTTTGAGCTGAATTTGATCGTACTGAAATAAAAACTCGGCAATGTCTTCATTGAGACGGACCTCATCTACCTCACTGTCTTGTGTCCAATTAATCAACACGTCGAACACCGCACGCTCACTGCGCTGGGCAAAGGCAGCCAACAAATCGGCCAACTCTTCGCGGCGAGGCGGAGAAAGTCGACCCACCATTCCAAAATCGACAAACACCACCCGATTATCCGGCAGAAAAAACACATTGCCGGGATGTGGGTCAGCATGAAAATACCCATCAACCAAAATCATTTTGAGGATGGCATCAGCCGCACGTTTTGCTAATAACTTTCGGTCCAAACCGGCTAAATCCACACTGTCAAGGCGATTAGCGGGAATGCCATGAATGAAAGTTTGTACATTGAGATTTTGCTGTGTGTGTTGCCAAAATACCTGCGGCACCACGATGTGGGGCTCGTTAGCAAAATTTTTGGCAAACCGCTCCATATTGCGCGCCTCAACCGCCAAATTCAGTTCACGCCGCAAAGCACGCGCAAACTGTTTCACAATCAAACATGGCTGATAACGTCGGGCTTCGGGGAACTCTTGTTCAATCAATGCGGCCAAGTAACCCAAAATGCGGAGATCTGCTTCAATTTTTTCAACGATATTCGGGCGCCGTAGTTTAATTGCGACTTCGGTGCCATCATGTAGCCGAGCATAATGCACTTGTGCAATCGAGGCCGAGCCAATCGCTTGTGGATCAAAAAAACTAAACACACTTTCAGGATCACAACCTAATGTGGCCTGTAACAGTTGTTGTACCGCTTGTTCGGGTAGGGCAGGGGCATTGCTTTGCAAACGCTCAAACTCGGTAATCCAATCGGCAGCAAACACATCCGCTCGCGTGGCAAGAATTTGGCCAAGCTTAATAAAAGTGGGGCCAAGGTCTTCCAAGGCACGGCGCAAACGCACAGGCGTATCTAAATAATCAGCGGCATTCGGCAATGGCATGTGCAGCCATTCACCGGCTTTTTCCATCGCTTTCGGTAAATTTAAGCGTTGGGCGAACTCTCCGAGGCCATGTCGGATTAAAATGGCACTGATTTCGCGCAATCTGGGCAGATCGCGCATGGCAATAAAGGTTTCTTTTAACATTGACATCGCATCACAGCGCGGCAGAATCTGCCTTAGGTTAACCAGCAACATGATGAGCGTCAGCTAAGGACATGAGAATATTAGCTTCTCTTTACATAAATGACGCCGTTCAATTACAGTCCAGTCTATGAGATTAGCTATCGGCTTACTAGCCTTCCTCTTTGCCGGTGTCGTACAGTTGGCGCATGCAGCGCCCAACGATGGCCATGACGACCCCGCGCCCCGCGCCAGCAGTGGCGAACCGCGTGCCTCAGCAGAAGAAGCGGTGGTAGGGGATTTAATCCTACAAGCCATGAGCTTGATGGGAATTGCCTATCGTTTTGGCGGCACCACCCCCACTAATGGTTTCGATTGCAGTGGTTTCATTCGTTATATTTTCCAACGCTCAATTGGCGTCAACTTGCCGCGCACCGCTGCCGAGCAAGCACAAATTGGCCGCAGCGTTGACCGTAGCGAGCTGAAGCCGGGGGATATTGTATTTTTCAACACCCGTGGTTTTGCCAATTCCCATAACGGCTTGTATATCGGTAATGGCCGCTTTGTGCATGCCCCACGCACCGGTAAAAACATTGAAATTGCCAGCATGAATGCCTCGTATTGGGCAGGGCGTTTTAATGGTGCACGCCGCATCAACCGTGGTAATGCCTTCGCTGGTGATGTGCGTGATGAAGTGGTGGCGAAAAAACCGCGTGAACGGGATGCCATTGCACAATTTGCCGAGGAAAGCGCTAACACAGCCAGCGCCAGCAGCAGTGCACCCGTGTTAGCGGCCGCTGCGATTGGTGCCACCGGCATCGGCGCTGCAGCATTGTTATCCGAACGCAAAAAAGAACGAGAAACCGCACGCCGTGAGTTGTATCGTCCGGTGGAGAATAGTCGTAAGAAAATCGAACTCGATGCCAAAGGGAAACCGAAAAAGCTGACAGCCAAAGAAAAAGCCGCTGAAGCGGCACGCGCAGCGAAGGAAAAGAAAAACAAAGGTAAAGAAAGCGTTACCGACCGCAAAAACCAACGCAAACAAAATGCCCGTGAGGCACAAAACAGCAAAGGACAGGACAAAAACAACAATAAAAAAGCCAGCAGCACAAGCAAAGTAAAAGAAAAAACCGATGCGCGTAAAGAACGTGCTAAGGCCGCTGCCAGCAAAAAAACCAGTCCAACCACTGAGAAAAAAGCCACAAAACGATGACTGCCCCTTCTTTCCCTGTCTGGCTCGACCCACAAGGTCAGCCGGTGGCCTGTGTCGAGAAAATAAAAGTGATGCAGGAAAATTTATTAGAACTGCAACAAGTGGCACAAGATGCCTTTGAAGATGCGATCTTGATGGGTTGTGATCCTGTCCAAGTACGCCACTTTATGGCAGAACTGATGCAACAACTCGAAAACCCTTATCACGATCGATAAAACCAATATATGAATTTTGAGTCTTTCATTGCGTTGCGCTATGTACGTGCGCGGCGCAGCAATGGTTTTATTTCTTTTATCTCCTTGGTGTCGGTGATTGGGATTGCCTTAGGGGTGGCAGCATTGATTGTGGTGCTGTCGGTGATGAATGGTTTTCAAAAAGAAATCCGCTCGCGCATTCTAGGCGTGGCATCGCATGTTGAAATTCAAGGTAGCAGCGGTGCCCTTGCCTATTGGCCACAAGTGGCTGAAGCGGCTCGCACAGTGCCACCGGTGATCGGTGCTGCACCCTTCGTCAATGCACAAGGACTATTGTCGATGGCGGGTAATGTGCGCGGCGCTATGATTCGCGGTATTGAACCTGCGCTAGAAAACCAAGTCGTCGATGTCGGCCAACACATGCTGCGCGGCCAATTGACCGATTTACGCGGGGGTGAATTTGGCGTGGTGATTGGGGTGGAATTGGCCCGTGCTTTGGGAGTCGGTGTTGGCGATAAGGTCACGCTGATTACCCCACAAGGCCAAGTCACGCCAGCAGGCATGTTGCCACGCTTAAAGCAATTTACCGTACGCGGCATCTTCAAAGTTGATATGTATGAATATGATGCGTCCTTGGCGATGATTCATCTGCAAGATGCCCAGCTTTTATTCCGCTTAGGACAAGATGTCAGCGGTGTGAGATTAAAGTTGACCGACTCACTCGAGGCACCGCAGGTGAAAAAGGCGCTGCTTGGGATGCTCAATGAACATGCTTTTGTCACGGATTGGACCGAGCAAAACGCCAACTATTTCCGTGCCGTACAAATCGAAAAACGGATGATGTTTATTATTTTGACGCTGATTGTGGCGGTGGCGGCGTTTAATTTGGTGTCCACCTTAGTCATGGTGGTAACCGATAAACGGGCGGATATTGCGATTTTGCGCACCTTGGGCGCTTCGCCGCGCTCAATCATGCAGATTTTTATGTTGCAAGGCGCGGCCTCGGGGGTGATGGGGGTGTTAGCTGGCGTGGGAGGCGGTGTGTTACTGGCACTCAATCTTGGCAGCATTGTCAGCACAGTTGAACACTGGGTGGGTACAAAAATTTTATCTTCAGAAGTCTATTTGATTGATACCTTACCCTCGGATGTGCAATGGCCGGATGTGCTGACCATCGCCGGTATTGCCTTGTTATTGGCCTTTTTAGCTACGCTCTATCCAAGCTGGCGTGCAGCGCGAACCCAACCGGCGGAGGCGTTGCGTTATGAATAAAGCAACACCGTGGGTGATCGAGGCGAAAGGCCTCAGCAAAACTTATCTGGAAGGTCCAAGCGCAGTTACCGTGTTATCGAATGTCGATTTATCGGTTGCCGCAGGCGACAGTATCGCCATCATCGGTGCTTCGGGTTCTGGTAAAAGCACCCTGCTACATCTTCTTGGTGGGCTAGATCACAGCAGCAGCGGCAGTGTTCATATCATGGGGCAGGCGCTGGCAAATTTATCCGAGGCGGCAAAGGGTCGCTTGAGAAATCAATATCTTGGCTTTATCTACCAGTTTCATCATTTATTGCCAGAATTTTCGGCACTAGAGAATGTGGCAATGCCGTTATTGATTCGGCGACAAAGCCGTTCTGCCGCACAACAAGCTGCCAGCGAAATATTAAGCAAAGTCGGGCTCGGCCATCGCCTACATCACAAACCGAGTGAATTATCCGGTGGTGAACGACAACGGGCGGCGATTGCCCGTGCGCTGGTCACCCGTCCGGCCTGTGTGTTGGCTGATGAGCCCACCGGTAATTTGGATCGCGGCAATGCAGAAACCGTATTTGCTGAAATGTTAGAACTGAATGCCGACTTGGGTACCAGTTTAATTATCGTGACCCACGACCCACAGTTGGCTGCTCGTGCCCAACGCCGCCTGCAGCTACAAGATGGGGTATTAGTCCCTGTCTAGGCTTTTCTTTCGTATCGACAGGGGACCTCATGGAAAATTTATTCGACCGCGTACCAGAGTTTGACCGTTTCGCCGATATTGTCATCACCTCTGCTGGCCAAGTGCAGTTGGCAACCATTGCTGTTGCTATCTACTGTGGGGTGTGGATTGCCAGAAAAGTGTTCAAACGCTTTTTCTCGACCCACCCCGAACGCTACGACCAATTATTACCCTATGTCTTGTTTCGCATGGTGTTGCCGTTGTCGGCGGCGGCACTGACTGGTATCGCTTTTTTGATCGCACGTTATGGCATTGACCAGCCACACAGCTTATTAATCGTTGCATCGATTACGCTATTTTGGCTTGCCGTGATTCGGATTGTTGCGGCGTTAGTGCGCAATGTTTTACCCACCGGCAAACTCGAACGCAGCACCGAGCACTTTCTATCGTCAATTCTGTGGCTGTTCTATCTCAGTCATTTATTAGGTTTTAACGAACTGCTGATTATTTGGATGGAATCGATTTCATTCGCAGTCGGTAAAACCAAGCTGAATTTACTGATGATCCTGTCGGGGATTTTCTGGGTGGCGGTGATTATGTTTGGGGCAATGTGGGTTAGCCGCACCTTAGATCGCCGTGTGATGATGCTCAGCCACCTTGATATGAGTTTGCGGATTGTCATTTCAAAACTGGCACGTACGCTGTTAATGGTCGGTGCGGTGTTAATTGCCCTGCCGATTGTGGGGATTGATTTAACCGTCTTATCGGTTTTTGGTGGTGCATTAGGTGTTGGTTTGGGTTTTGGTCTGCAAAAAATTGCCAGTAACTATGTCTCGGGTTTTATTATTTTGCTTGATCGGTCAGTGCAAGTAGGTGATCGGGTTACGATTGGTGATCGGACCGGCAATATCACACAAATCACCGCCCGTTATGTGGTGATTCGTTCCTCGGATGGCACTGAGGCACTGATTCCAAACGAAAATTTTATCGCCAACACCGTGGTAAACCAGTCTTATTCTGACAAGGCTATCTGGCAAAGTGCATCGGTTGGCGTGGCTTATGGCACTGATTTGGAACTGGCCTTGAAAATCTTAGTTGAAGCCGCTGAATCTGTTCCGCGTATTTTAAAAGACCCCGCGCCCACGGCTTTTGTGGTCGGATTTTTAGATAGCAGCATCAACCTCACCGTCGGTTACTGGATTGGTGATCCTGAAAATGGCTTACTTGGCCCAAAATCGGCGCTGAATTTGGCAATTTGGCGTGGCTTTGAACAACACGGTATTCAAATTCCCTTCCCACAGCGCGAGGTCAGAATGGTGTCTCAGGTATCTCCACCGGCTACGCTCAGCGAACCACCTCACACATCATGAGCCGTTTACTTGCTGTTGTTGACGATGACGAAGCGGTGCGCGAAGCGCTGGTTTGGTTGCTCGAATCGAATGGTCTGGCAGTACAACCCGAGGCATTGTTACAAGACGATGCCGCGCAATTTGCCTGCTTGATTTTGGACATGCGGCTATCGGGGATGAGTGGGTTGATGCTGTTTGAGCGACTGTTACAGCGCCCCTATTGTCCTCCGGCGATTTTTCTCACCGGCCACGCAGATGTGCCCTTAGCGGTATCGGCATTAAAAATGGGGGCTTTCGATTTTGTGGAAAAACCGTTTGATGATCTGTTGTTATTAACGCGGGTACAACAGGCCATCAGCCAAGATCAACAAAACCGACAACAGCAAAGCCAACAACAGCGGATTCTCGGTGCGCTCAACCAACTGACCGACCGTGAACAGGAAGTGATGCAACTGGTGTTAGCAGGAAAGTTAAACAAACAAATTGCCGACAGTCTGGATATCAGTATTAAGACTGTCGAGGTACACCGCGCACGGGTGATGGAAAAAATGGGCGTCAAATCGGCGGTTGAACTCGCTGGTTTATTGGCCCAATACCGTCCTCATGCGGCTAAATCGGATTGATATTGTATGCCCTATAAACAACCTTATTCTGTGCTGGTGGTGGTACATACCCCAGACAAGCAGGTGTTATTGATTGAACGCGCTGATTTTGCCAACGGTTGGCAATCGGTGACGGGTAGCCGTGAAGACAACGAAGATTGGCGCACCACAGCGATTCGTGAGTTGGCAGAGGAAACAGGGTTGGACCTCACTCAGGGGGAGTTGGTCGATTGGGAAATAGAAAACCAATATGAGATTTATCCCCGTTGGCGGGCGCGCTACGCCCCCGGTGTGACCCACAACACAGAGCGCGTATTTGGGTTTTGTGTTCCCGCCCCTCTCAACGTGCGATTAGCCGAGCGAGAACATACCGCCAGTTGTTGGTTATCGTGGCAACACGCGGCAGAAAAAGTCTTTTCTCCAAGCAATGCCGCCGCGATCCGCCATTTAGGTGAGCAAGCCAGCTAGTCTTTAGCTAGCCAGTGCCTGTTGTTGCAGTTGAATGATCTCACCAATGCCGGCACTGGCTAAATCTAATAATTCATTCATTTGTTGCCGTGAAAACGGCAGTCCCTCGGCAGTGCCTTGTACCTCGACGATCCCCCCTGAGGCGGTCATCACCACATTCATATCGGTTTCGCAGTTTGAGTCCTCGGGATAATCCAAATCCAACAGCGCCACCCCATCGACAATCCCCACCGATATCGCTGCTACCGCCTCGCGCAAAGGACTTTGTTTTAACAGCCCTTTAGCCAGTAAGCCGCTGATGGCATCGTGTAGCGCGACATACGCACCAGAAATACTGGCCGTGCGCGTACCACCGTCGGCCTGAATCACATCACAATCAATCACAATTTGTCGTTCGCCTAAAGCGGATAAATCCACCACGGCGCGTAAGCTGCGACCAATGAGGCGCTGAATTTCTTGTGTCCGCCCCGATTGTTTGCCGGCACTGCTTTCACGCCGCATGCGGCTATGGGTTGAACGCGGCAACATGCCATATTCGGCCGTCACCCAGCCTTGCCCCTTCCCTTTTAAGAAGCTAGGTACATTTTCTTCCACGGTGGCGGTACATAACACCTTGGTTTGACCAAAGCACACCAATACCGAGCCCTCTGCGTGGCAGGTGTAGTGACGGGTGAAAGAGATTGGCCGGAGTTGATTGGCTTGCCGCTGTGCGGTACGCATAAAGAGTGTCTTTCTGATTGAAGAGAAAATCTCATTCTAATGTATAGTGCAGGCGGCCGGAGGCAAAGCGCTCCGATCTCTGAATTTTTGGGACATCAATATGATACTTAGCATGACCGGCTTCGCCTCAGTCAGCCGTGATTTACCACAGGGCACGTTCGCTCTCGACATCCGAGCCGTGAACCACCGTTATCTTGACGTGCAATTCCGGATGCCGGAGGAGTTTCGCAGCTTAGAACCTAAACTGCGCGAATTAATCACCAATCATGTCAGTCGCGGTAAGGTGGAATGTCGCATCAGTTTACAAACCAATCCAGCTCAACAAGGTGATTTAAAAATTAACCAGGCCTTGTTATCTCAACTCGTTGAGGCTGCAAAAATTGTGCAAAGCCATAGTCCACAGGCACGCGGGTTTTCTGTTGGTGAGCTGTTACGTTGGCCCGGCGTGTTAGAAAGTCAGGGACAAGACAACGATTCACTGAGCCAGCACTGTCTTGATGCTTTACAGCAAGCCTTGCAAGAATTTACTGCTTCACGCGGCCGAGAAGGCGAGAAACTCAAACAGGTGTTGCTTGATCGCCTTGATAGCATCCATCGTTTGCTTGAAGAGATTAAGCCGAAATTGCCGGCAATTTTGCAAGGATGGCAACAACGACTGAGCACGCGATTAAAAGAAGCGTTAGACGGGCAAGTGGAAGATGATCGCTTAAAGCAAGAGTTTGCCTTGTTTGCACAGAAGATCGATATTGATGAAGAACTCGAACGCTTGCATACGCATTTGACCGAAGTACGCCGAGCATTGAATAAAGGTGGTTTGGTTGGCAAGCGGTTAGATTTCTTAATGCAAGAACTCAATCGTGAAGCCAACACCCTCGGCTCAAAATCTGTCTCAACAGAAACCACTCAGACCGCCGTGGAACTCAAAGTGTTGATTGAACAGATGAGAGAGCAGGTGCAGAACATCGAGTAGCATTTGATCAAATATCACACCGTTGTCCATCCCCACTAAAGCCCCTTCAATGGGGCTTTAGTGGTTAAATTAGTGGTTAAAGAGTCATCCACTCAAATCCCACCACATTCCGCTGTTCGCGGCTAAACTCAATCCCAATCAAATGAATCGGCTCACCTCGGCTGCGGTATTTCTCGGCATAGCCTCGGTCTTGCAGCTGTTGCAGGGCTTTGCCTTGTGGGGTAGCTTCAACGACTTTGAATTCAAATAAATACACTTGCTGATTAAACAGCACCGCCATATCAATACGGCCTTTGTTGGTGATATCTTCCAGTCTGATGTCTAAGCCAAGGGCCGCGAAATAACTGTAGAACACGCTGGCGTAGTAGCCTTCGTATTGGGCAATGGCGTTGTTGCGTTGCCAGTCGTAGGGAATGCTGGAAAATAGGCTATGGAATAGGGCTTCCATGCCAGCAAAGTCATTTTTCAGTAATAGCTGCCCCAGTTGATGTTTGGTGCGGCTACTTTGGCCGGCATCCGGCTGAAGGACATACAACACGCTATTGTGAAAGCTTTGATAGACCTCGCGGTTTGGATAGCGCAGTTGGTACAGATATTCGCCGAATTGATAGTCCCGTGTGGCGATCGTTAGATAGCCGGTTTGGAACATCAACGATTCAGTGAGCATCATGTCAACATCAAATGCTTGTAATAGATCACCGCTGAGGCGCAAGGTTGCCAGTTCCGGCA
>NZ_ATVC01000032.1 GCF_000420525.1 Aquaspirillum serpens DSM 68 | reverse complement strand
TATGTGGTGTTGCCTTACACCAAAGCTGGGGTAATTGGCGGCATTATGTTGGGGTTGGGTCGCGCTTTGGGTGAAACGATGGCCGTAACCTTTGTAATTGGTAACGCCTATCAAATCACCGGTTCGCTAATGGATCCCGGTAACTCGATTGCCTCGGCCTTGGCCAATGAGTTTGCAGAAGCTCAAGAAGGTTTACACGTCTCAGCATTGATTGAATTAGGTTTGATTCTGTTCTTTATCACCTTTGTGGTGTTGGCTTGCGCAAAACTGTTATTGCTGCGCTTATCGTTGCTGCGCTTATCGAAAAACGAAGGTAAGAAAACCTAACGGAGAGTATGCGCATGGATCATAACTTGTATCGCCAGCGCCGCGTCGTCAACAGCTTTAACATGGTGATGTCGATGTTGGCTGTGGGCTTTGGTTTGTTCTGGCTGGTGTGGATTCTGTGGACTTTATTTAGCTATGGTTTGGGTGGGATTAACTTATCGGTCTTTACCCAAAGCACCCCGCCCCCCGGCAGTACTGGTGGTTTGGCCAATGCGATTTACGGTAGCTTGTTAATGACGTTCTTTGGCACCTTAATCGGTACTCCAATTGGTATTTTAGCTGGGGTGTATTTGGCCGAATTTGGTGAACGTGGCTGGCTGGCCCCTGCCACCCGTTTCATCAACGATATTCTGCTGTCAGCCCCTTCAATTGTGATTGGCTTGTTTGTCTATGAAATCTACGTGATCTCTGTCGGCCATTTCTCTGGTTGGGCGGGGGCGCTGGCGCTAGCAATTATCGTGGTGCCGGTGGTGGTGCGGACAACCGAAAACATGTTGCGTTTGGTGCCAAACACCTTACGCGAAGCGGCAGCGGCTTTGGGTGCACCACAATGGAAAGTGGTAATGATGGTGACCCTGCGGGCATCTAAAGCAGGTGTTTTAACCGGTATTTTATTGGCTGTGGCGCGGATTTCTGGTGAAACTGCCCCGTTGTTATTCACTGCCCTGAACAACCAGTTCTGGAGCAGCAATATGAATCAACCAATGGCCAACTTACCGGTGGTGATTTTCCAGTTTGCCATGAGCCCGTATGAAGATTGGCATGCTTTGGCTTGGGCTGGTGCGCTGTTGATTACTGTCAGCGTATTGGGTTTGAACGTGCTTGCCCGCTGGTTAGGCAAACAAAATAATTCGCAATAATAAGGTTTCCGTCATGACTACTGATACCACCAAACTGCAAGTCAAAGACCTAAATTTCTACTACGGCGGCTTTCATGCGCTGAAAAACATCAATCTGTCGATTGCTTCGAAAAAAGTCACAGCGTTTATCGGCCCTTCCGGTTGCGGTAAATCTACGCTGTTGCGGATTTTTAACCGCATGTATGAGCTTTACCCCGGCTTGCGTGCCGAGGGACAGATTTTGATGGATGGTAAAAACATCCTCGATAAAGACGTTGATATCAACTTATTGCGCGCCAAAGTGGGGATGGTCTTCCAGAAACCGACCCCATTCCCGATGTCGATTTATGACAATGTAACCTTCGGGGTGAAGTTATACGAAAAGCTCAGCAAATCCGAGATGGATGATCGGGTGGAATGGGCTTTGCGTAAGGCAGCGTTGTGGGAAGAAGTGAAAGACAAGCTGAAACAGTCGGGCCATTCTTTATCCGGTGGTCAGCAACAGCGACTGTGTATTGCACGGGCGGTGGCATCGAAACCAGAAGTATTGTTATTAGATGAACCGACCTCGGCACTCGACCCCATTTCCACTGCACAAATCGAAGAGCTGGTGAATGAGTTGAAAGAGAACTACACCATTGCCATCGTAACCCATAATATGCAGCAAGCAGCACGGGTATCGGATTTCACGGCTTATATGTACCTTGGCGATTTAATCGAGTTTGGTGATACCGATACTATCTTTACCGCACCGAAGCAAAAAGCGACTGAAGATTATATTACTGGTAAATTTGGTTAATTTACGCACCATTTTGAAACAACAAAACGCCCCTGTTTGGGGCGTTTTTCGTTTTTGGCACACAAAATTATTGCAAAGCGACATCATAAAGGAGTAATCTTTGCGCAAATTTGGTGCCATATTTGTAAGTCATGCACTGTTTTTGTGTTATCACTATTTCTCTTTATGTTCTAGGAGCTTTTGATGCCTTACGTTGCCGATACGATTGCTCACCTCAATCGCACCAGCCCAGCCCAACATGAGTTCTATCAAGCCTGTGAAGAAGTGTTGTTATCTTTGCGTCCCCTATTAGACAACGACCCCAAATATCGCAAGTACGGCATTATCGACCGTATTGTCGAGCCCGAGCGGCAAATTATGTTCCGTGTGGCATGGGTGGATGATCGCGGCCAAGTACAGGTCAACAAAGGCTATCGTGTGCAATTTAACTCTGCCTTGGGCCCTTACAAAGGCGGTATCCGTTTTCATCCAAGTGTCAACGCCGGCATTATCAAGTTTCTAGGTTTTGAACAGATTTTTAAAAATGCGCTGACTGGCTTAGCGATTGGCGGCGGCAAAGGTGGCTCGAACTTCGATCCTAAAGGCAAATCCGAGCAAGAAATCATGCGCTTCTGCCAAGCATTTATGAATGAGCTCTATCGCCATGTTGGGGCAACCGTCGATGTGCCGGCGGGAGATATCGGCGTTGGTGCGCGTGAGATTGGCTATATGTACGGCCAATACAAAAAACTGACCGGCAGCTACGAAGGTGTGTTGACGGGTAAAGGACTGAAATGGGGCGGCTCTTTAGGCCGCAAAGAAGCCACCGGATATGGTACCGTCTATTTTGCTGACAATATGCTGCGCGATATTGGCGAGAGCTTAGAGGGCAAGCAATGTGCCGTGTCGGGGGCTGGTAATGTAGCAATTTATACCGTAGAAAAACTCTATCATTTTGGTGCCAAACCGATCACTGTCAGCGATTCCTCCGGCTTTGTTCACGACCCAGCAGGCATTGATCTTGAGTTGTTGAAACAAGTCAAAGAAGTCGAACGGACCTCTCTGGCCGAATACGCGAAACGTCGCGGTGGTGTACGTTTTGTACCGGTCAGTGACTATCCAGCGGGTCGTAATTTAGTGTGGTCAGTGCCATGCGATGCCGCCTTCCCCTCCGCAACGCAAAACGAACTCAATGGCGAAGATGCTAAAGAATTGCTGAAAAATGGCTGCACTTTAGTGGCAGAAGGCGCCAATATGCCTTCTACACAAGAAGCCGTGGAAGCCTTCCTCGCGGCCAACATCTTGTATGGCCCAGGTAAAGCAGCCAACGCCGGTGGTGTAGCAACCAGCCAATTAGAAATGGCACAGAACGCCAGCATGCAGCAATGGACTTTTGAAGAAGTCGATAGCAAATTGCAGCGCATTATGGCGGGGATTTATCAATCGGCGAGCGAAACCGCACGCGAGTTTGGTGCTGAGCGTAATTTGGTGTTAGGTGCCAATATCGCTGGTTTCCGCAAAGTAGCTGATGCGATGATTGAGCAAGGCGTGGTTTAATTGCTCACTTTACTGTGAGCAAACAAAAAGGGAAGCCGGAGAGCTTCCCTTTTTTTATCTAGGTGAGATTAACTCACTCAGATTACAGCATGCCTTTTTCTTTCAGCAGTGCCACCATGGTGCTGCCCAATTCAGCTGGGCTGCGGGTATAGCGGATACCGGCTTTTTCGAAAGCAGCAAATTTCTCTTCAGCAGTGCCTTTACCACCGGAGATAATCGCACCAGCATGGCCCATGCGTTTACCTTTTGGCGCGGTCACACCAGCGATATAACCAACGATTGGCTTGGTGACATGCGCTTTAGCGTATTCAGCAGCTTCTTCCTCAGCGGTACCACCGATTTCACCAATCATAATGATGGCTTCGGTCTGTGGATCGTTTTGGAACAGTTCCAAGGCGTCAATGTGGCTGGTGCCAGGGATAGGGTCGCCACCGATACCGATACATGTCGATTGGCCTAAACCAGCAGCGGTGGTTTGTGCCACAGCTTCGTAGGTCAAGGTGCCAGAGCGCGACACGATACCGATTTTACCTGGTTGGTGAATGTGGCCGGGCATAATGCCGATTTTGCACTCACCTGGGGTGATGATACCTGGGCAGTTTGGCCCGATCAGACGCACGCCACCGGTTTGCTCGATGTAACGTTTGGCCTTCAGCATATCCAGTGTTGGCACGCCTTCGGTAATGGTCACGATCAGTTTGATGCCAGCATCCACCGCTTCCACGATCGAATCCAACACGAAAGGTGCTGGCACATAGATCACCGAAGCGTCAGCTTGGGTTTCACGGACAGCCTCTTTCATGGTGTTGAACACCGGCAGATTGAGGTGGGTGCTGCCACCTTTGCCTGGGGTTACGCCACCCACCACTTGGGTGCCGTAGGCAATCGCTTGTTCAGAATGGAAAGTGCCGTTTTTGCCGGTAAAACCTTGCACCAGCACTTTAGTATTTTTGTTAACGAGTACGCTCATGGTTCACTCCGTAAGTGCGGTGGATCAGACTGCAGCCAATTGGGCAACAATTTTCTCGGCGGCGTCGTTCAGACCTTGGGCCGAGATCAATTGCAGACCGGATTCATCCAGCAGTTTTGCGCCCAGTTCGGCATTGTTACCTTCCAAACGCACTACGACAGGGACAGTCACGTTGACTTCTTTCACCGCAGCGATAATTGCCTCTGCGATCATGTCACAACGCACGATGCCACCGAAGATGTTAATCAACACGCCTTTAACCGAAGGATCAGCCAAAATCAGTTTGAAGGCTTCGATCACGCGCTCTTTGGTTGCGCCGCCGCCGACGTCCAAGAAGTTCGCTGGCTGGCCGCCTTTCAGTTTGATGATGTCCATCGTAGCCATCGCCAAACCAGCACCGTTCACCATACAACCAATGTTACCTTCCAAGGCAACATAGTTCAGGTCGAATTCGGAAGCTTTTAGTTCACGCTCGTTTTCTTGCGATTTGTCACGCAAGGCAGCCACAGCTGGCAAGCGATACAAAGCGTTGGAATCGATACCGATTTTGGCATCAACGCAAGCCAAGGAACCATCACCACGGACAGCCAGTGGGTTGATTTCAAACAGAGCGAAATCGTTTTCAACGAAGGCTTGGTAAGCACCAGTCATTAATTTCACGAATTCGTTGATTTGTTTGCCTTCTAAACCCAAAGCAAAAGCCACATCACGCGCTTGGAAAGGCAACAGGCCCACCAGTGGATCAACGGTCACTTTCAGAATTTTTTCTGGCGTGTTGTGTGCCACTTCTTCAATTTCCACACCACCTTCGGTCGAAGCCATGAAGGTTACACGGCGGGAAGAACGGTCAACCACCGCACCGAGGTACAACTCACGTTGTACTGGGTACATGTCTTCGCACACCAGCACGCTGTTGACAGGCTGGCCGTTGGCATCGGTTTGGTAAGTGATCAGATTTTTACCGATCAAGCCGTTAGCCACGGTTGCGGCTTCTTCACGGCTTTTCACCACTTTCACGCCACCTGCCTTACCACGGCCACCGGCATGAACTTGGGCTTTAATGACAGCAAATTTGCCGCCCATTTGATCAAACGCAGCCGCAGCTTCTTCACCGTTGGTGGCGAGGATGCCTTGTTGCACCGGCAGGCCATATTTAGCCAGCAGCTCTTTCGCTTGGTATTCGTGCAGATTCATCGTTTATTCTCTTCTCTTGTGTAAAGGTGAGGAGTTTTGGGTGTTGCGATGCAAAGTATAAGCCCTTGCACCGCAACTGGCATTAGCCATGCAGTGCGCGTTTGTCCGCTGCCAAGCATGCTTCATGCAACACTTCGCTCAGCGAAGGATGGGCATGTACGATACGAGCAATGTCTTCGCTCGAAGCGGAGAATTCCATTGCCACCACCGCCTCGGCCACCAATTCGGACGCCATTGGCCCGATGATGTGAACGCCAAGGATACGGTCTGTTTTAGCGCAGGCCAAGACTTTTACAGTCCCTTGCGCCATACCTAAGCCCAAGGCGCGGCCATTGGCAGCAAAGCCCGAGGTGCCTTTTTTGTATTCCACACCAGCGGCTTTGAGTTGTTCTTCGGTTTTACCAACCCAAGCGATTTCTGGATGGGTGTAGATCACCCATGGAATCATGTTGAAATCAACGTGTGGTTTTTGCCCTGCGATGCGCTCAGCGACGGCAACGCCTTCTTCGCTGGCCTTGTGCGCCAACATCGGGCCACGCACCACATCACCGATTGCCCAAATATTCGGCAAATTGGTGTGGCAGTGATCATCAACCACGATAAAACCGCGCTCATCAACTTGCAGACCCACTGTGTCCGCACCCAAGCCGGCGGTGTTAGGCACACGACCGATGGCAACAATCAATTTGTCCACTTCCAGCGTTTTTGCTTCGCCTGCCAACTCATAGTTGACAGTGACGTTGCTGTCGCCAGCGGTGATGGATTGGATTTTGACGCCATTGAAAATCGCCAGACCTGTCTCTTTGGTCAGGGTTTTGTGGGCTTCTTTGGCAATCTGTTGGTCAACGGCAGGCAAGAAGGTCTCTGCGGCTTCCAACACGGTGACGTCTGCGCCTAAGCGTTTCCAAACCGAACCCATTTCCAGACCAATCACGCCAGCACCAATCACGCCCAAGCGTGCAGGCACTTCGGTCATCGCCAAGGCACCCGCATTGTCGAGCACGCGCTGGTTGTCGATGGTTACACCCGGCAGCGGACGTGGATTAGACCCGGTTGCCACGATGACATGCGTGGCTTCTAATGTATCAACCACAGCGCCGTTATCGCTGACTTCGATTTGCCATTTTTCATTTTGGCGACCGAGTAAACGAGCGAGGCCATGCACATTGGCAACTTTGTTTTTCTTGAACAAGAAGCTGATACCACCGGCGTTCTTACCGATGATGTCGTTCTTGCGCTTGAGCATTTGTGCCACGTCCATCTTCACCCCTTCGACGCTGATGCCATGTGCGGCAAAGTCGTGGGTGGTGGCGTGGAAGTTTTCAGAAGATTGCAGCAAGGCTTTGGAAGGGATGCAACCCACGTTTAAGCAGGTACCACCGAGGCTAGGCTTGCCTTCTGGGTTTTTAAACGCATCAACGCAAGCCGTGTTAAAACCGAGTTGAGCCGCACGGATGGCGGCAACGTAGCCGCCTGGTCCGCCGCCGATAACGACGACATCGAATTGTTGAGCCATGATGTTTCCTTGTGTCGGTGTGGCGAGGACGGATGGTGTCATCCGTCCAACTTCAGACTAAGCCGAGCGGCTTACAGATCGAGCAACAGGCGTGCTGGGTCTTCGATGGCTTCTTTGATGGCCACTAAAGACAACACCGCTTCGCGACCGTCGATGATGCGGTGGTCGTAAGATTGTGCCAAGTACATCATTGGACGCACTACAACTTGGCCATTTTCGACCATCGCACGTTCTTTGGTGGCGTGCATACCAAGGATGGCAGATTGTGGTGGGTTGATGATTGGGGTTGACATCATCGAACCAAAAGTCCCGCCATTCGAGATGGTGTAAGTGCCGCCTGTCAGTTCTTCAACCGTCAATTTCCCTTCTTGGGCACGCTTACCGAAGTCGGCAATCTGACGCTCGATATCGGCCAACGACAACAAATCAGCATTGCGGA
This sequence comes from Aquaspirillum serpens DSM 68, assembly GCF_000420525.1. Lineage (GTDB taxonomy): Bacteria > Pseudomonadota > Gammaproteobacteria > Burkholderiales > Aquaspirillaceae > Aquaspirillum > Aquaspirillum serpens. The sequence goes on along the minus strand of NZ_ATVC01000032.1, from coordinate 22,658 downwards.
TCACTGGCACCACTAAACCACGTGGGCTGCCCACGGCCACACCCACATCAAAATAGCCGTGGTAAATGATATCGGTGCCGTCAACCGAGGCGTTCAACACTGGGTATTTTTTCAATGCAGCTACAGCCGCTTTGACAAAGAAGCCCATAAAGCCCAGCTTGATGCCGTGTTCTTTTTCGAACTTGTCTTTGTATTTGTTACGCAGATCCATCACCGGCTTCATGTTTACTTCATTGAAGGTGGTGAGGATGGCGTTGGTTTGTTGCGATTGCACCAGACGTTCGGCAACACGTTGACGCAGGCGGCTCATTGGCACGCGTTGTTCTGGGCGGTCGCCCAACAGGGTGGCCACGTTGACAGCTGGGGCAGCAATGGCGGGTGCGGCAGCTTTAGGTGCAGCAGCAGGTTTGTTCGCTGCGGCAACGACATCTTCTTTCAAGACACGACCATCGCGGCCAGAGCCTTGCAAACCAGCCAATTCAACGCCGGTTTCTGCGGCCAGTTTTTTGGCAGCTGGCATGGCCATCACTTGGTTGTGACCCGCTTGAGCCGAGGTATCAGCAGCAGCGGCAGTGGTGGTTGCGGCAGGTTGAGCAGCGGTTGCGGCCACAGGTGCAGCGGTGGCACCGGCTTGGGCTGCGGTGTCGATACGCGCAATCAACTGGCCGCTGGTCACAGTTGCACCATCATTTTGTACGATTTCAACCAAGACACCGGCTTGTGGTGCTGGCAATTCCAACACGACTTTGTCGGTTTCAAGGTCGATCAGGTTTTCATCACGATTGACGTATTCACCCGCTTTTTTGTGCCAGCTCATCAAGGTGGCTTCGGAAACGGATTCTGGCAACTGTGGGACAGTAACTTCGATCAGGCTCATTCGGTCTTCTCCAGACGGCGGGTATCACCGACCCGCCGATATGCTTCACAGGGTGAAATTATTTGTTTAAGGTCATGGCTTCGTTGAGCAGCTGTTTCAGCTGGGCAACGTGTTTCGACATATAACCGACTGCTGGCGAGGCCGAGGATGGACGACCGGCAAAACCCAGCGTTTGCTTAGGTTTGATTTGCGCTTCAAGACGATGGCGGATTTGGTACCACGCGCCTTGGTTCTTCGGCTCTTCTTGTACCCAAACGATTTCTTTGGCGTTCGGGTATTTCGCCAGCTCTTCACCCAACTGTTCGGTGGGGAAGGGATAGAGTTGTTCAACACGCAAGATGGCGATGTCGTTTTGCAATTCACGTTCTTTACGTGCATTGAGCAAATCGTAGTACACCTGACCCGCGCACAGCAGCACCCGTTTGATTTTCTTGCCGTCTGCCACGTCGTTATCGGCAATCACTGGCAAGAAGCTGCCGTGAGCGATATCGTCGAGCGAAGACATCGAATCTTTGTAGCGCAACAGACGCTTGGACAGCATCACCACCAATGGCTTGCGATATGGGCGCAATACTTGGCGACGCAGCAGGTGGAACATTTGGGCGGCTGTCGATGGCATCAGCACTTGAATGTTGTGCTCAGCACACAGCTGCAAATAACGCTCAACCCGTGCCGAGCTATGCTCTGGGCCTTGACCATCATAGCCGTGTGGCAGAATCATGGTCAGACCGCACAGACGGCCCCACTTGGTTTCACCGGACACAATAAATTGGTCGATAGCCACTTGGGCACCGTTGGCGAAGTCACCGAACTGCGCTTCCCAGATGACTAATTCGTTAGGCGAAGAACATGCGTAGCCATATTCGTAAGCCAACACCGCTTCTTCGTTCAAGATCGAGTCAATGACCAAGAAATCGGCTTGGGTATCGGACAGATGGCGCAATGGCACATAGCTGCCTTGATCCCAGCGTTCGCGGTTTTGATCGTGCAATACGGCATGGCGGTGAGCAAACGTACCACGGCCAGAATCTTCACCCGAAATACGCACCGGATGACCCGATTCAACCAACGAGGCGTAGGCTAAGGTTTCTGCCATCCCCCAGTCGATTGCTTGGGTGCCCGCTGCCATTTCGCGGCGAGCAGCCAAAATTTTTGCCACAGCGTTGTGCAGTTTGAAATCTGCTGGGACGGTGGTGAATTTTTCGGTCAGGCGTTGGATATCTGTCACTGGCAAGGCAGTGTTAACTGGGTGTGCCCAGTGGGTACCCAAGTAAGGTGTCCAATCTACGGCATGTTCGCGGCGATAGTTGGTCAACACAGTTTGTTCAACGTGTTCACCTTTGTCCAAAGCAGCGCGGTAGGCGGCAATCAGACCATCCGCTTCTTCTTGCGAAATCGCGCCTTCAGCGACTAAGCGCTCGACATACTTGGCACGCACACCGGGGTGTTTAGCGATTTTCTTGTACATCATCGGCTGCGTCAGCATTGGGTCATCACCTTCGTTGTGGCCCAATTTACGGAAGCAAACCATGTCGATGACGACATCTTTTCCGAATTCATTACGGAAATCTAACGCTGCCTGCATCACAAAGCACACGGCTTCGGGATCATCACCATTGACGTGGAAAATCGGTGCTTCAACCATTTTTGCGACATCGGTGCAATACAGCGTCGAACGCATATCGCGGGTGTCGGAAGTGGTAAAGCCCACTTGGTTGTTGACCACGAGGTGAATGGTACCGCCGGTGCCGTAACCACGGGTGCCGGACAGGTTGAATGTCCCTTGGTTCACACCTAAACCACCAAACGCCGCATCACCGTGAATCAACACGGGAATCACTTGTTTGCGTTCGAGGTCTTTACGACGTTCTTGACGGGCACGCACCGAACCTTCGACCACAGGGTTGACGATTTCTAAGTGCGAAGGGTTGAACGCGAGCGAGACATGGACTGGACCGCCGGGGGTTGGCAAGTCGGTGGAGAAGCCCATGTGGTATTTCACGTCGCCAGATGGCAATTCAACCGAAGGACGGCCTTCGAATTCGGCGAACAAATCGCGTGGTAATTTACCCAAAGTGTTAACCAACACATTGAGACGACCACGGTGGGCCATACCGATGATAATTTCTTGTACGCCTTTGCTGCCGCCATCTTGAATCAGACGGTCTAACGCAGCAATCATCGACTCGCCACCTTCGAGCGAGAACCGTTTTTGCCCCACATACTTGGTATGCAAATAGCGTTCTAGCGTTTCAGCGGCGGTGACTTGTTTTAATACACGTTTTTTGGTGTCGACATCATAGCGAGGGGTCGAGCGCAAACCTTCAAAGCGTTCTTGTACCCAGCGTTTTTGCTTCGAGTCGATGATGTGCATGTATTCAACGCCGATGCTGCCACAGTACGTCTGGCGCAGATGGGCGAGAATATCTGCCAAGGAACCTTTTTCTAAGCCGACTAACGAACCAGTGTTGAACTGTGCCGCCATATCAGCGTCAGATAAGCCGTGGTATGCAGGATCGAGTTCTGGTACGGGTGCCGTGTCCATCCGTTTGAGCGGATCGAGATTTGCCCAACGAGAACCCATGACGCGGTAGGCCGAGATCAGTTTCAGCACTGCCACTTGTTTTTGCATGGCGTCCCATTCGGCCACTTCGCTCTTGCGCGCAAAACCACGAGGTTGTTTGGCGAGTTGAACGAAGGATTCTTGAATAGGATGATGAGGGACGTCACGGTCGGCTGCACCGGGAGTTTGCTGCAGCTTATCGAAATAGTCACGCCATTCAGCTGTTACGCTGTTGGCATCCGCGAGGTACTGTTCGTACAGTTCCTCGATAAAGGGAGCATTCCCACCAAACAGGTGTGAATGGCTGTACAAGGTTTGCATCATGGTGTTATCGACCCTAATTACGGTAGTGCAGCGTTCGACCGCTTGGCAGCTGCCAGCGGCCTGTTGTTTTTGGTGTCGCTGCGATGGTTGGAGGCTGTGATGCAGCCTCCTTCATCACGCTATCGCTTATTTGCGATCGGCGAGAGCGACGTAGTCACGGCGTGGTGCGCCGGTGTAGAGCTGACGCGGACGGCCAATCTTCATGGTTGGGTCTGCAATCATTTCAGTCCAGTGGCTGATCCAGCCAACAGTACGAGCTAAGGCAAAAATTGGGGTGAACATCGAAACTGGGATACCAATTGCCGACAACACGATACCAGAGTAGAAGTCAACGTTTGGATACAGTTTGCGTTCGATGAAGTATTCGTCTTCCAACGCGATTTTTTCCAGCGCCATGGCCAGTTTGAACTTAGGATCGTTGTGCAAGCCCAGTTCGTTCAACACTTCATCGCAAGTGCGTTTCATGATGGCAGCACGTGGGTCCATGTTTTTGTAAACACGGTGACCAAAGCCCATCAGTTTATGCGTTTTGGCTTTCACGCCTTCCATAAAGGCTGGCACGTTTTCGACCGAGCCGATTTCGTCCAACATCTTCAACACGGCTTCGTTCGCGCCACCGTGCGATGGGCCCCACAAGCAAGCGATACCAGCAGCGATACACGCAAATGGGTTAGCACCAGACGAACCAGCCAGACGAACGGTAGAGGTCGAAGCGTTTTGTTCGTGGTCAGCGTGCAAAATGAAGATACGGTCGAGCGCACGAGCCAACACTTTGTTGACTTTGTATTCTTCGCATGGGGTCGAGAACATCATGTGTAAGAAGTTCTCGGCGTAAGTCAGATCGTTACGTGGGTAGCTGAAAGGCAAACCTTTGTTGTAACGGTAGGCTTGGGCAGCGATAGTTGGCACTTTAGCGATCAAGCGGTGTGCCGACACTTCGCGGTGGTGAGGATCGTTGATATCCAGCGAATCGTGATAGAACGCAGACAAAGCACCCACCACACCGACCATCACCGCCATGGGGTGTGCGTCGCGGCGGAAACCTTTGTATAGGTTTTGCAGCTGATCGTGAATCATGTTGTGGCGCATGATTTTGCGGTCGAATTCTGCTTTTTGTTCTGCGGTTGGCAATTCGCCGTTTAACAGCAAATAGCAGCTTTCCAAGAAATCGGATTCTTCTGCTAATTGCTCAATTGGGTAACCACGGTAGTAGAGCTGCCCCACATCACCATCAATAAAGGTAATCTTGGATTCGCACGAAGCGGTCGCCAAGAAACCAGGGTCGAAGGTGAACATGCCTGTCTTGGCAAAAGACCGGATGTCAACGACGTTTGGGCCCAGTGTGCCTTCCATGATTGGAAAATCTAAGTTCTGGCCGTCGTTATAGGTCAGCGTGACTTTGCGGTTGTTTTCCACAGCATTACTCCCAGTAGTTACATTTGACAGTGCCCCGTCCATGCGGGGCACCTTCCTAAACACGACGCAACATCGCCACAATTTCAGCGAGGTGCGGCGCGTCGACATCGCACTTCTCGTTTACCAGATCAAGCAGATCATTGTCGGGCCAATCTAATAACTCAACATAAGCTGCAAATTGGTCTGGTGTGAGTGCGTCATAGTGTTGGGCGAGAAATCGCGTAATCACAAGATCAAGCTCTAACAAACCCCGACGCGAACGCCAACGTTGTCGCTTTTTCTCAACTTCCGAGATTTCTGCCCGTGCCGAATCGCTCATACTGCGCGCCGTACCATGAGATCTTTGATCTTGCCGATGGCCTTAGTGGGGTTGAGCCCCTTAGGACATACATCGACACAGTTCATGATGGTGTGGCAGCGGAATAAACGATACGGATCGTCTAAGTTGTCCAGACGTTCGTTAGTTGCCAAGTCGCGAGTATCAGCAATAAAGCGATAGGCAGCCAACAAACCAGCTGGGCCGACGAATTTGTCTGGGTTCCACCAGAAAGACGGGCACGATGTCGAACAGCACGCACACAGAATGCACTCGTACAAACCATCCAACTCTTTACGGTCTTCTGGCGATTGCAAACGCTCGCGCTCGGGCGGCGGTGTGTCGTTTTGCACGTACGGTTTGATCGAGTGATACTGTTTAAAGAACTGGGTCATATCCACGATTAAATCGCGAATAATCGGCAAGCCAGGCAGAGGCCGCAGTTCGATAGGCTGTTTCAAATCTTTCAAATCGGTCAAGCAAGCTAAGCCGTTCTTACCGTTGATGTTCATCGCATCCGAGCCACAAACACCTTCGCGGCAGGAACGACGGAACGATAAAGTATCGTCTTTCACTTTTAACTTAACCAACGCATCGAGCAGCTTACGATCGGTTTCGTCAGCTTCGATAGCGATGTCTTGCATATAAGGCGCTGCATCCTTGTCAGGATTGTAGCGATAGATGCGGAATTGCAAGGTTGTTGTCGTCATGATCTTGTGCCCTTAGTAAGAACGGGTCTTGAGCGCGATAGTCTCAACCGTCAGTGGCTTCAAGTTGACTGGTTTGTACTCCAGACGGTTATCGTCACGATACCAGAGCGTATGCTTCAACCAGTTTTTGTCGTCGCGGCCGTTCGGTGTTTCTGCGGTATCAGGTGCGTCATCACGCACGTGAGCCCCACGCGATTCGGTCCGGTTGTTGGCCGAGATCATGGTAGCTTTGGCGACTTCGATCAGGTTTTCCAACTCTAAGGCTTCGACGCGAGCGGTGTTCCAGACTTTGGATTTGTCGTGGATGAAGGTTTTCTTCACCATCTCTTCCACTTCCAAAATCTTGGTTACACCTTGTTGCAGCATGTCTTTGAAGCGGAACACACCACAATGTGCCTGCATCGTGCGCTGCATGGCGCTGCGAGCCGCATCCACTTCGACACCGCTAGTTTGGTTGTCGAAACGAGCAACACGAGCCAAAGCACGATCCACATCAGCAGTCGCCAATTCTGGCAACGACTTAGGTTGTGATTTGATGTAGTCAATCATGGTGTTACCAGAAGACTTACCAAACACTAACAAGTCGAGCAGCGAGTTGGTACCCAGACGGTTAGCACCATGCACCGAAGCACATGCACATTCACCAGCGGCATAGAACCCTTCCACCACCTTGTCTTCCACCACGACTTCACCTTTGTAGTTAGTCGGGATACCGCCCATTTGATAGTGGCAGGTTGGCACAACAGGAATCGGTGCTTTGATGGGGTCCACACCCGCAAACTTGATCGAAATTTCGCGAATGCCAGGCAACTTAGACATAATCACATTCGGGTCTAAGTGGGTGATGTCCAACAACACATGGTCTTTTGCTGGGCCACAGCCACGGCCTTCATTGATTTCTGTCACCATCGCACGCGACACCACGTCACGCGAGGCGAGGTCTTTTGCGTTCGGTGCATAACGTTCCATGAAACGTTCACCTTGCGCGTTACGCAAGATACCACCTTCACCACGCACACCTTCGGTAATCAGCACACCTGCGCCGGCAACACCTGTTGGGTGGAATTGCCAGAATTCCATGTCTTCTAATGGAATCCCTGCACGAGCCGCCATCCCCAAACCATCACCCGTGTTAATAAAGGCGTTGGTTGAAGAAGAGTAGATACGGCCAGCGCCGCCAGTGGCGAATAAAGTCGCTTTGGCTTGGAAAACGTAGATTTCCGAGGTTTCCATTTCCATGGCTACCACGCCTTGCACGCGACCTTCGCTGTCACGCACCAGATCTAATGCCATCCATTCGACAAAGAAATGGGTGTTTGCGCGCACGTTGCGTTGGTATAAGGCATGTAACATCGCATGGCCAGTCCGGTCGGCAGCAGCACAGGCGCGACGCACTGGCTTTTCACCGAAGTTGGACATGTGGCCACCGAATGGACGCTGGTAAATCGTGCCGTCTTCGTTACGGTCGAATGGCATCCCAAAGTGTTCCAGCTCCACCACGACGTTAGGTGCTTCACGGCACATAAACTCAATCGCGTCTTGGTCGCCCAGCCAGTCCGACCCCTTAACGGTGTCATACATGTGCCAGTGCCAGTGGTCAGCCTCGGAATTACCCAAGGAAGCTGACACCCCACCTTGGGCTGCCACGGTGTGGGAGCGAGTTGGGAACACTTTGGATAAAACGGCAGTCTTCAAACCTGCTTCGGACAATTGCAGGGCGGCGCGCATACCGGCTCCACCCGCCCCAACGATCACGGCGTCAAAATGACGGACAGGTACACTCATTACAGCCCCCAAACAACTTTGATCGAATAAATCAGACAGCCCACCAACCAAACGATGGTGAACAGATGTAAGGCTAAACGTAAACCCACAGGTTTGATGTAATCCATCCACACATCACGAATACCCACCCACACATGCAACAACAGGGCGATGATGGTGGTTTGGGTCAACACTTGCACCCAAGTGGTTTTGAAGAAAGCCTGCCAGCCTTCGTACGTCCCTGGCATAGTCAACAAAAACAACACCAAGCCGAAGGTATAAATGGCCATCACCACGGCGGTAGCACGTTGCATGATCCAATCGCGCAGACCGTAGCGTGCACCTACAACAATACGATTTACCACAGCATACCTCCGATAATGACGGTCAAGGCAAGGCTGACGATGATGACAGTGCGAGCGGTGGAGCGAGCGGTTTGCAGCTCAAGACCTTTGTGGAAGTCCAAAGCCAAAAAGCGCAGGCCGGCACAGAAGTGATGCATGTAAGCCCACAACAGACCCAACAGGATCAGCTTCACCAGAGGGTGAGCGATGACTGTACGGTAGGTTTCGAAGGCTTCAGCAGAACTTAAGGAACCGCCGAGAAGATAAATAATGAAAGGGAGGGTGAAAAAGAGTCCGACACCCGAGATCCGGTGCAAAATCGACACGATGCCAGGCAACGGCAAGCGGATTTTTCCCAGATCAAGGTGTTTGGGGCGTTTCTTCTGCATGGCTTGCATGGAGGTTTCCTTGTGAAACTACACACCTGAACGGTTGACAATACTCCGGGTTACCCCGGAACCGCATCCGGCCGCGGCGGCGCTCGTCGCGACCTGCTTTCCGAACCCCAGCAGATGACTGCTTAGTGATCGAAGGGCCGGATTCTAGCAAAAAACCCGTTTGTCCTCGGGTTTGTTTACCTGTTTTGTCGGCGCGGGGTGTCCGCACGGCCATGACAAAACAAGAAACGCATCACACACTAGGCCGGTAAGCCCAGCGTGTACAGCGACACAGACGATACCGCCATTCTACGGCTTCGCCTGACCAGCTTTCAGCGATTCTGATGATGGCCAGCATTGGAGCCGAGCCATCTTCGGGACGTAAAAGTTGTAAATCTTCTCGTCCCGGTATGACTGCCCGCAGTAACGAAGTACGAAAACGCACTCGCATCGCGTGCTGTCGTTCTAACAATTGATACAGGCTGCCGTCATGTTGTCGCAGTTGTCTGGCGTCAATCCCCGGATAGGGCTCGACTGGACAATATGCGTCATCCATCGCAATCGGGACGCCTTCGAGTCGCCACAGCTTGCGAATCCGATAGACCGGTGCACCGCGCCGTAGGCCGAGGCCCTCGGCAATCTCATCTGCTGCATTGACCTTAGAACAACCAATCAGTTCACCAATAGGTTGTTCTGCTTGTTCGGTAAACCCCAACGGACTCACGATATCCGCCCCGCCCCACTCACTGAGGCTAGGCGCGACAAAAGTACCTCGTCCTTGTTGTCGGTATAACCAACCATCCCTCACCAAATCAGTCAGGGCTTTTCTTACTGTCCCTTGGCTGACCCCAAGCGCGTCAGCTAAATCCCATTCGCTTGGCAAAGCTTCGTGAGGTTGCCATTCACCTTGCGCAATTCGACTCGCTAAATGCTGGTGAATTTGCGCATACAGCGGCTGGTAATCTGGTTTCGGAAGTTGCGTCTGTTGTGACATGGCGCTTTTTAGCATTATTTTAGCATTAAATACCCTTCACCGTCCAGATAGGTCTTATATAAGACACAAGATAATTCGCATTTGTTGCGGAAATTTCCACAGTTTGCCCGCACACAAAACCCAGTATCAGTGCTAAACTGCGGCTCGATACCGGACAGAGAGCATGACGCATCTTAGCTCAGGTCAGCGCCCACTCTCCCACCCAACTCAATTGGGTTCACACAGGGAGAGAAATGTCCGCGATTGCTTATATTTCAGAAAACTGATGTTGCAATTCATCTCGTTTTTTTTGAGATGAAGCGCGCAGTAACACTCTCTGCTCAAAAAAACGGGCGAGAGAAGATGTCAAACCCTAAGACGCACTGCAATGGAGAAATGCCTCATGAAAGCACCCGTTCGTGTTGCCGTAACCGGCGCTGCCGGCCAAATCGGTTACAGCCTGTTGTTCCGTATCGCTTCTGGCGAAATGTTGGGTAAAGATCAGCCTGTTATCCTGCAATTGCTCGACTTGCCTCAAGCTCAAAACGCCGTCAAAGGCGTGATGATGGAGCTGGAAGACTGCGCCTTCCCGTTGCTGGCCGGTATGGTTGCAACCGACGATCCGAATGTGGCATTCAAAGATGCCGACGTTTGCTTGTTAGTGGGTGCCCGTCCTCGCTCCAAAGGGATGGAACGTGCCGACTTGCTGGAAGCCAACGGCGCAATCTTTACTGTTCAAGGTAAAGCGATTGCTGAAAACGCAAAAGAAGACGTCAAAGTATTGGTGGTGGGTAACCCATGCAACACCAACGCTTACATTGCTCGCGCTGCTGCGATCAAAGTGGGCCGCACCAACCCAGCAAACTACCACGGTATGTTGCGTTTAGACCACAACCGTGCTTTGTCGCAGTTGGCTGCCAAAACTGGCCGTGAAGTATCCAGCCTGAAACAACTGGTAGTGTGGGGTAACCACAGCCCAACGATGTACGCTGACTACCGCTTCTGCACCTCGAACGGCGACAACGTGAAAGCACTGGTGAACGACGCCGTGTGGAACAACGATGTGTTCCTGCCAACCGTTGGTAAGCGTGGTGCTGCGATTATCGAAGCGCGTGGCTTGTCTTCTGCTGCTTCTGCTGCCAACGCTGCCATCGACCACATCCGCGACTGGGTGTTAGGTTCGGATGAGTGGGTCACCATGGGTGTACCTGCACCAGCAGATAACAGCTACGGCATCCCAGAAGGTATCGTGTTTGGCTTCCCATGCAAGTGTGCAAACGGTGCTTACGAAATCATCGAAGGTTTGGAAATCGACGAATACAGCCGTGAAAAAATCAACATCACGCTGAAAGAGTTGACTGACGAAGCCGAAGCAGTGAAACACATGCTGTAATCATTCGCCAGAATGCAAAAACCCCGACTCGTCAGTCGGGGTTTTTTATTTGCTGCAACAGCGAAGCGCGCTGTTGAGAGCCGGCTGTGATTAGGCAGCCATGGCCTTGATAGCAGCAGACAAGCGGCTCTTATGGCGAGCAGCTTTGTTCTTGTGGAAGATGCCTTTGTCGGCGATGCTGTCGATCACGCAGGTCGAAGCTTGGAAAGCGGTTTGTGCTGCGGCTTTGTCACCGGCTGCGATAGCTTTTAACACTTTTTTGACTGCGGTACGGAACTGCGAGCGTTGACCAGCGTTAATTTGGCGAGCGGCTTCGGCTTGACGGGCACGCTTGCGTGCTTGTGCGCTGTTTGCCATGTTGGGATTCTCCTAGGAAGAAAGCAGATATCTGTTAAACAGTCAATTCTAGCTGGCACAGGGTCTTTTTGCAAGAACAGGGGCTTAGGTCTTACCATCTTGGTTTTCTTTTTTGGCCGATATGCGATGAATCTGCTTAAAGCCTTGTTTACCGTCAGCAGTATGACGTTAGTGTCTCGGGTCTTGGGTTTTGTCCGTGATGCGATTATTGCCCGCAGCTTTGGTGCGGGGTTATATACCGATGCTTTTTTTGTGGCTTTTAAGTTGCCCAATTTACTGCGGCGGGTGTTTGCAGAAGGGGCTTTTTCACAGGCCTTTGTGCCGGTACTGGCCGAATACCGCGAACACAAAAACGCCCAAGACACTCGACAATTCCTCTCTCATATCAGTGGCTTACTCACATTAGCCTTACTTGCGGTGACCTTACTCGGGATTGTGATTGCACCGTGGATTATTTGGGTTTCAGCCCCCGGTTTCAGTGATCGTCCAGAAAAGTTTGCTCTGACCGTTGATTTACTGCGGCTTACCTTTCCCTATATTTTGTTTATTTCTTTGGCCTCGTTAGCCGGCAGCGTGTTGAACACTTGGCGGCAATTCTCAATTCCTGCTTTTACACCGACCTTACTCAATATCAGTTTTATTGGTTGTGTGTTGTTTTTAGCCCCTTATTTAGAACAGCCTGTGTTTGCCCTAGCGTGGGCGGTGTTAATTGGCGGCATCGCACAATTGGCCTTTCAACTCCCTGCCTTAGCAAAAATCGGCATGTTGCCGTGGCCGCGTCTCGATTGGCGTGATGCAGCAGTGCGACGAGTGGTGAAACAAATGGGGCCGGCGATTTTTGGTGTCTCAATCAGTCAGATTTCTTTGGTGATCAACACCATTTTTGCCTCATTTTTGGTGTCTGGCAGTGTGTCTTGGATGTATTACGCCGACCGTTTGATGGAATTACCCACCGGCGTGTTGGGTGTTGCCTTGGGTACGATCTTGTTGCCCTCGTTATCAAAACATGCGGCAAATGCTTCGGCAGAATCGTTCTCTGCTTTGTTAGATTGGGGGCTGCGTTTGTCGTTGTTGTTGGCTTTACCCTCGGCAGTCGGCTTGGCGGTATTGGCCAAACCATTGATTGCCACCTTGTTTATGTACGGCCAATTTTCAACGCATGATGCTGATATGACAGCGTGGGCGCTGATGGCGTATGCCGTCGGTTTGGTTGGGCTGATTTCGGTCAAAGTGTTGGCGCCAGGGTTTTATGCTCAAAAAGATATTAAAACCCCAGTACGTATTGGCATCATCACCTTAGCCGCCACCCAGTTGCTCAATCTATTGCTGATTATGCCTATGCAACATGCGGGTTTGGCATTGGCAATCAGCCTTGGCGCGTGTCTCAATGCGTTATTGCTCCTGCGGCAATTGTTAAAGCGGAATATGTATCGACCACAGCAAGGTTGGTTGGGGTTTACCGTAAAAATCGGTAGTGCGTTGGCAGTGATGGCGGCGGTGTTGCTAGGCTTGCAGGCAGTGTTACCTTTTGATTGGCAAGCGGCGGCATGGCAACGCGCTGTAGGCTTGGCTTTATTGATTATTGCCGGCGGCACCAGTTATTTCATGGTCTTATTTGCTCTCGGTTTCCGCCCTCGGCAGTTTATGCGGCGCGAACACTAAATCGAAGCGAAAAAATCACTGTTTTGCCACAGAAAACACCGCAATTTTTATCCCACGGCACGGCACTGGCGCGTACAATCGCCGCGCTATGGCCGTACCGCCTGTGGTACGAGCCTTAACACTGCAAGATAGACGTCATCTTGGCGCGACATACTGCTTGCCTTGTCCCTTGTTTTTTACCGTGCAACCCCGTTGGTTGCCCTTAAGTCAGGTTAAAACGCCATGCGCTTTCAGTTTCCCATCATCATCATTGACGAAGATTTTCGCTCGGAGAACACCTCTGGCCTCGGTATTCGCGCCCTCACTAAAGCGATTGAAGACGAAGGTATGGAAGTCTTAGGCGTCACCAGTTATGGTGATGTGTCTTCGTTTGCACAACAGCAATCGCGGGCTTCAGCTTTTATTTTGTCGATTGATGATGAAGAGTTTTTGTCGCCCGAGGCCTCACAAATTGCGATTAGCAGTTTGCGTACATTCGTCGAAGAAATTCGTTTTAAAAATGCCGATATTCCGATTTTTCTGCATGGTGAAACCCGTACCAGCAGCCACATCCCTAATGATGTGTTGCGTGAGTTACACGGCTTTATTCACATGTTTGAAGACACGCCAGAATTTATCGCCCGTTATGTGGTGCGTGAAGCCAAAGCCTATTTAGACACCTTAGCACCACCGTTTTTCCGTGCGCTGACCCACTATGCGCAAGATGGTTCTTACTCTTGGCACTGCCCCGGTCATTCCGGTGGGGTGGCGTTTTTGAAATCCCCTGTCGGTCAGATGTTCCACCAATTTTTTGGTGAAAATATGCTGCGTGCTGATGTGTGTAATGCGGTGGATGAATTGGGGCAATTGCTCGACCACACCGGCCCTGTCGCAGCGTCCGAACGCAATGCCGCACGAATTTTCAACGCCGATCATTTGTTCTTCGTTACCAACGGGACCTCGACTTCCAACAAAATTGTTTGGCACTCGACAGTCGCCCCAGGTGATATCGTGGTGGTGGATCGCAACTGCCACAAATCGATTTTGCACGCGATTATGATGACCGGCGCCATCCCTGTGTTTTTGACCCCGACTCGCAACCACTACGGGATTATCGGCCCGATTCCAAAATCGGAATTTAGCCCCGAGACGATTCGCCGCAAAATCGAAGCCAACCCTTTTATCCTCGATAAACAAGCCAAACCACGCATCTTGACCATTACCCAAAGCACCTACGATGGTGTGCTCTACAACGTGGAAATGATTAAAGAGATGCTCGATGGCGAGATTGACACGCTGCATTTTGATGAAGCGTGGCTGCCACATGCCGCTTTCCATGATTTTTATGGTGATTACCACGCCATTGGCGAGGAACGTCCTCGTTGCCGTGAATCGATGGTATTTTCCACCCAATCCACCCACAAGCTGTTAGCTGGTCTGTCTCAAGCCTCACAAATTTTGGTACAAGATGCACAAAATACCGCGCTTGACCGCGATTTGTTCAATGAAGCGTATTTGATGCACACCTCAACCTCGCCACAATACGCAATTATTGCCTCGTGCGATGTGGCGGCTGCGATGATGGAAGCCCCCGGTGGCCCAGCGTTGGTGGAAGAATCGATTGCCGAAGCACTGAATTTCCGCCGTGCGATGCGCAAGGTGGATGCCGAGTTAGGTGAGTCGTGGTGGTTTAAAGTGTGGGGCCCAGCGGATTTATCAGAAGAAGGGCTGGAAGAGCGCGATGCATGGATGTTGAATGCCGGTGAGCGTTGGCATGGCTTTGGTGAGTTGGCCGAGGGCTTTAATATGCTCGACCCAATCAAGGCCACCATCATCACCCCTGGTTTAGATGTGGATGGTGAGTTTGCCGAACGCGGCATTCCGGCGGCGATTGTGACCAAATATCTGTCTGAACACGGCATTATTGTTGAGAAAACCGGTCTGTATAGCTTCTTTATCATGTTCACCATCGGCATTACCAAAGGTCGTTGGAACACCATGGTCACTGAGTTACAACAGTTCAAAGATGACTATGATCGTAACCTGCCGTTATGGCGCGTGATGCCAGAGTTTGTGGCGAAACACCCTCGCTATGAGCGCGTTGGTCTGCGTGATTTGTGCCAACAAATCCATGCTGTGTACCGTGAAAAAGACGTGGCACGCCTGACCACAGAAATGTATCTGTCGGACATGGTGCCAGCGATGCGCCCAACCGATGCCTTTGCCAAGATGGCGCACCGCGAGATTGATCGGGTGCCGCTGGATGAGTTAGAAGGCCGTGTAACAGCCATTCTGTTAACGCCTTATCCTCCAGGGATTCCGTTGTTGATTCCTGGGGAACGCTTTAACCGTACGATTGTCGATTACCTGAAATTTGCCCGTGAATTTAACGAGCATTTCCCTGGTTTCGAAACCGATATTCACGGTTTGGTAAAAACCGAGGTTGACGGCGTGTTTGGCTATTACGTCGATTGCGTCCGCGATTAAATCCGTTCATGATACAACATGAAGCAGCGCGGTGATCTACCGCGCTGTTTTTGTTTGATGATGAGATGAGGTAACACCATGGCGCGACCCGAAGCATCGCCCTTAGGCAAAAACACCGACTATATTGAGCACTATGCACCTGAATTATTGTTTCCCATTCCACGCCAAGATAAACGCGATGAACTATTGATTGACGGCCAAGCCTTGCCTTTTTTTGGCACCGATTTTTGGACAGGGTATGAGGTCTCATGGCTGAATGCGAAAGGAAAACCACAAATCGCCATCGTGCGCTTTGCCATTCCTGCCGATTCGCCTTATTTGATCGAGTCAAAGTCATTCAAACTCTATCTCAATAGCTATAACCAAACCAAATTGCCCGATGTGGCAACCCTGCAAGCACAATTGGCGTTGGATCTTGGTAATGCCTGCGGTAAGCCAGTGCACGTCGAGGTATTTTCTCCACAGCAATTTTCTCAATTGACGCTGGCTGAGTTGGATGGTGAAAGCTTGGATGAACAGGATATCGAGGTAACAAACTATCACCCACAACCGGAAAAATTACGCGTTGGGGCTGAAAGCGTTGTGACGGAAACCCTGTCATCACAGTTGCTGAAATCAAATTGTTTGGTCACTGGACAGCCGGATTGGGGCAGTGTGCAAATTCACTATCATGGCCGACAAATCGACCGTGAAAGCCTGTTGCGTTATCTGATTGGTTTTCGCCAACACAATGAATTTCACGAACAGTGTGTGGAAAGAATTTTTATCGACATCTGGCGTACCTGTGCGCCCATACGGTTAACTGTCTACGCCCGTTATACCCGCCGAGGCGGGCTAGATATTAACCCGTTGCGCAGCACCGACCCGACATTTATCCCTAGCCTTGCCCGCACAGCGCGGCAATAATATTGCTCTTTTTATTTGCTAAAGGGGTGGAAGATGGCAATCAGCGTATTTGATTTATTCAAGATCGGCATTGGCCCTTCCAGTTCACACACGGTAGGCCCGATGCGGGCAGCCAAACAATTTATCCACCGCCTGCAGCGTGAGCAGCAATTAAGCGCGGTCGCACAAGTTAAGGTTGAGTTGTTTGGCTCGTTAGGCGCCACCGGCAAGGGACACGGCAGTGATACGGCGGTGATGTTGGGCTTGCTGGGGGAAAATCCGGACACCACCGACCCCGACTTAGCCCCACAACGCATTGCCGAGATTCGCCAACAGCAACAATTACGGTTAGCAGGCACACAGGTGATTCGTTTTGTCGAAAGCGAACACTTACAGCTGCATAAACGGAAAAGCCTGCCTTTTCACCCCAATGGGATGCAGTTTTTCGCCTACGACAGCAGCGGCGAATGCCTTGCTCAACGCACTTTTTATTCGGTTGGCGGGGGGTTTATCGTCGATGAAGCCGCCGTTGCCGATGGCTTTACCCCACCCACCGCCGAAGTGTTGCCCTACCCATTTCGCACAGGGCAGGAATTGTTGGCACTCTGTCAGCAACACCAGATGAGCATGAGCCAAATCATGTGGGAAAACGAAAAAATCTGGCGTTCAGAAGAGGAAATTCGGCAACAACTACTCGCCATCTGGCAAGTGATGCAAGGTTGTGTCAAACGTGGCTGCGAACGTGAGGGTATTTTGCCGGGGGGAATGAAAGTCAAACGCCGAGCTGCAGATCTCTACCGCCAATTACTAGCCCGTCCTGAAGCTGCCTTAACCGATCCGCTAACAGTCCTCGATTGGGTGAATTTGTATGCTTTGGCAGTCAATGAAGAAAATGCTGCTGGTGGGCGTGTGGTAACAGCACCAACCAATGGCGCGGCAGGGATTATCCCTGCGGTATTGCATTACTACAGCCGTTTTGTGCCACAAGCTAATGCCGAGGGCGTGATTCGTTTCTTATTGACTGCGGCGGCGGTGGGCATTTTGTTCAAGCTTAATGCATCGATCTCAGGTGCAGAAGTGGGCTGTCAGGGCGAAGTGGGGTCAGCCTGTTCGATGGCGGCGGCTGGGCTCACGGAAGTATTGGGCGGCACACCGGCACAAGTCGAAAATGCAGCAGAAATTGCGATGGAGCATAACTTGGGCTTGACCTGTGATCCTGTCGGCGGTTTGGTTCAGGTGCCGTGTATCGAACGCAATGCGATGGCCTCAATTAAGGCAATTAACGCGGCGCGGATGGCGTTGCGTGGCGATGGCGAACACTTTGTCTCACTCGATCGCGTGATTAAAACCATGCGCGATACGGGGCGAGATATGAGCAGCAAGTATAAGGAAACCGCACGCGGTGGTTTGGCGGTCAATGTGGTGACAGTACCGGTCAATATCGTTGAGTGTTGAGTTTGGCTATCTCAATGATTGCAAAATTCAATCACTGCGTTTGCTTGTATTGCCTGTGCTTGCCATCAGTTGTAGAGATGAATTTTTGGTCCTGAAAGGGGACAGTTATGGCTGTTATCGAACTGACTGCTGCTGATTTCGAGCAAGCGATCCAACCAGATAAAACGGTAATTATTGATTTTTGGGCACCGTGGTGTGGCCCTTGCCGCAGTTTTGCTCCCACTTTTGCAGCGGCAGCAGAAAAACACCCTGACATTGTGTTTGCCAAGGTCAATACCGAACAGGAAGAAGCGCTGGCAGCCGCGTTTAATATTCGCTCCATCCCAACGCTGATGGTATTCCGCGAACAAGTGATGTTGTATAACCAAGCCGGCGCTTTACCAGCAGCATCGTTGGAACAACTGATTACACAAATTCGTGCGATTGATATGGCAGAAGTTCATAAAGAAATTGCAGAGAACCAAGCCAAAGACAATTAATCCTGCACTATTTTCCACTAAAGGGGTCGTAATCGACCCCTTTTTTATTCTGCGTTTTTACCGGTTTAAGACAAGAATATTTCTTAAATTTATTGTTTGCCTTAATTTTTTGTAAAAATTTTGATTTTTTAGCTAAAATGAGTAGTTTTCTTGTTTCATAAAGTGTTCCTCTATGCAACAACCTGCTTTTTTACGCCATGCCTCGATTGCCACTAAGCTCAGTTTGGTGGCTTTTATCTTCCTCACGATTGGCTCGTTGGTCGCGGGCTTTTACATCAACCGCGCTGGCAGCACGTTGCTTGACCAAGCGACAGTCGAACGGCTCTCCATTCAAAACCAGCAAATTGTGGATATGGTGGAATCGGTGGCACAAGTCCAAAACCAAACCGCCGATCAAATGGCTGAATTATTGCGTGATCGCTATGACGATGATTTTAGATTAGACACCACCCAACGTATTGCTGTTGGCACTGAAACAGCACCCGCTTTATGGTCAGGTCATCAGTTAGTCAATAATGATTTTTCAACCGTGGATAGCTTTACCAATACATTGGATGGCGCAGTCGTAGCCACGATTTTTGTCCGCGATGGTGATGATTTTGTTCGAATCACTACTTCTTTGAAAAAAGAAGATGGCCTCCGTGCCATTGGTACCAAACTCGATCGACAACACCCCGCCTACGCCACCTTGATGAAAGGCGAACCATTTTGGGGACCGGCATTGTTGTTTGGCCGCGATTACATTACCCACTATCATCCACTGTTAGATGAACAGAAGCAGGTCATTGGTGCTTTATTTGTTGGTTTGGAATTTACGCAAAGTCTGGCCGACTTAAAAAAACGGATTGAATCAGTGAAAGTTGGTGATACTGGCTATGCCTTCGCGATCAATGCCCGCCCTGGTGATAAATATGGCGTAGCGATTATTCACCCAACACAACAAAATAAAAGTCTGTTAGAGGTGAAAGACAGCCGTGGTTTCCCGCTGGTGCAAGCGATGTTGGAGCGCAAACAAGGGGTATTAACCTATGGCTGGGCCGATAAAGAAGGTGAGCGAGAGAAAATTGCCGCCTTCGCCATTGCCCCTACATGGAATTGGTTAATTGGCACCTCTTCTTACCAAGATGAATTCCATCAACTGAGTTTGCAGCTGACGCTGCGCGTGTTTCTGGTAACGGGTATTTTGACCTTGATTGTTGGCGCGCTGATTTTCTGGTTAGCCAAACAAATGGTGCGTCAACCCTTGGCACGCGCCAATCAAATTGCCGCCGCGATTGCCCAAGGTCAATTTGAAAATCGCATCGACATTCAATCACACGATGAAACCGGTGAACTCTTAGCCGCCCTCGATCAAATGCAAAGCGCGCTGCGCTATGCCCAACAACGCCGGCGAGAGATGTTACATACCGCGTCTGCTGTGGCTGAGACGGTGCAGAGCAGCAGCGAAGCCTTAGAAGTCGCCACCCAACAGTTAATCGCCGCCAGCAGTCAAGTGGCGATGGCAACAGAACGTCAGGCTGCCAGCCTAGAAGAAATTTCAGCTAGCGCCAACGAAATGAGCCAAGGCGTGGCGCAGAATGCTGAACGCACCCAACAAGCGGCCAGCATCAGCCGTGAAGCAGAACAATTGGCCTCTCACAGTGGTTTACAGATGTCGGCTTTAGTGGATGAGATTGCCGCCTTAGCCAGCAGCTCGGATCGTATTCGTGCCATTGTTGGGGTGATGGATGGCATTGCTGAACAAACCAATTTGTTGGCCTTGAATGCCGCCATTGAAGCGGCGCGGGCGGGTGAAGCCGGACGCGGATTTGCTGTGGTGGCGGATGAGGTGCGCGCCTTGGCCCAACGCTCGGTTGATGCAGCTCATCAAATTGACGCCTTGATTACCGAATCGACCGCTAAAATGGCTGATTCAAAACAACGCGCCGCACAAGTTGGCGTGGCATTACAACAAGTGGTCACGGTCGTAGAACAGGTACACGGTTTGATGGGGGAAATTGCCCGAGCCAACGCCACTCACGCCGATGGTTTTATTAACTTAAATGCTGCGTTGCGTGAAATTGACGCCACGACACAACATAATGCCGCTGTGGCAGAAGAAACCCTCGCGGCAACCAAATCGCTTGATGATCAAACGATAAATTTGGTAAAAACAGCGTCAAAGTTGCAATTCTCAGAAGATTAAATACCAACCAATGGCATAAGTTAAGCCACTGTTTTAATAAAGATAGTGGCTTAACTCGTCATAAAATTCCGTTTTGTCATTGCGATAAAATTTTCATTTTATCATTCATATTTTGACACAATCCTGTCACATCTCCCCCGTAGGCTTGGCGCGGTTTTCTTACTTCCACCGCGCTAAATCCTACCGGCTATGGTGTCTGGAGCTGTGTCTCTAATGAAAATTTCCACCCGTTTATATGCACTTGCAGCATCAGCCACCCTCGCTCTTTTGGCAGTGATGGGCGGCAATGCGTGGCAGTTGCAACAACTCGAAGCGCGATTTGCCAGTTATGAAACACGGCAAGATGCGATCTTTCGCCTAACGACAGTCAAAGCGAATGCACTCTCAGTAGCGCGAGCTGATCCGATTTTGGAAGAAACCGATAAAGTGCTGCGCCAAACCGATGAGCTAATTCAGGCTGAATTGTTGGCGTTGCGTGATGATCTCGAACCAAGCGAACATCAGCGTTTGGATGAACAAATCAATCAAAATTGGAAGAACTACCTTAAGCAATTTCAAAGTGCAGTCAAAATTGCCGCTACCGCGCCTGAAGACGCGATTGCCATTCCTGAGCAAATCTACCGCATTTATATGGCACCAATGGTCAGTGAAATTGATGGTTTGATTGCGATTGAACAAAAACGGGCAGTGGCGGCGCGTGAACAAGCAAAGCAGCGCATCAACAACCTTTTTTTAGGAATTTTGATTCCACTGGCTTTATCGGCGGTGTTGATTGTGGGCAGTCAAATTTGGGTCAGCCAATCGTTAGCTCGCCGCTTGAAACACATGAGCGCGGTTTGTGGTTTATTGGCGACAGGTGATTTACGCCAGCGCTTGCCGGTGGGTAACAACGATGAAATTGGTGAAGTGGCACAGGCTTTTAATCATTTTATTCACACCTTAGTCGATCTGTTGCTCGATGGCCGACAACATGCAGCAGAGTTGGACGAAGGTGCGCGCCAACTGGCAGCGATGAGTCAGCGCGTGCGTGAACATACGCGAGAACATTCGGAGGCAGTGACGGCGGTAGCGAATGAAATTGAAGAAGTGGGCGAGCTGGTTCACCACATGGCGCTGAGCGCAGCAGAGTCAGCAACAGCAGCCACCGAGGCCGAACGACGCGCCCATGAAGCAGGGATTACCGGCAAAAAAGCAGCGGCAGATTTGGCCGATTCGGGGCATGTGGTGCGCGATGCGGTAGCAAGAATGAACCTGTTAGCCAATCGCATTCAAGAGATTGAACGAATTAGCATCAGCATCCAAGATATCGCGGCCCAAACCAATTTATTGGCCTTAAATGCGGCGATTGAAGCAGCTCGCGCAGGGGAACAAGGGCGGGGGTTTGCGGTAGTCGCGGATGAAGTACGCAAATTGGCCGAACGTACGGCGGCTTCTACTGCAGACATTTCACGCTTGGCTGAGCATGTCAAAACAGAAATCAGTGCGGCTCAAGAAGCGGTAGGCGCAGCAGCCGAGGCCAGTGTGCGTGGTGTTGAGGATGGACAGATTATTGTCAGTGAGTTAGATGGCATTGGTCAGGAGGTAGTAGCGTTGGCGGAAGCGTTCCGCAAACTCGCCGAAGAAGCCGAAGAACAAGCGCGTACCAGTCATATTATGTCTGATCGCCTCGAAGCGTTAGCCGAAGGCGCCGATCATACGGTGTCGGTGGTTTCGGCATCACATCAGCAAGTCGAGGCACTCTCCCATGCAGCAGAAACCCGCTTATTGGTGGTAAACCGCTTCCAACTCGAGGCTTGACATCCTCCCCGCCCTAAAGAGCGGGGATTCCTACGGCGCTTTGGGCTAACTCAGCCTAAAGTCGCTTCGGTGGGTTCCTGCTGCTGGCGGCATGACTGCACCACTCACTTCACAGGCGAACTGGGTATGTCCTACCCTTTTTGTGATTTATGCGGCAGCTAAGATAGCTTGGCCGCGTTTTAGAACATTGATCGCACCGACAACATCGGCGTGGTTTTCATAGCCACATTGCACACAAGCAAATTTCGCCTGAGTTTGGCGGTTATTTGCTGATACATGACCGCAGCTTGGGCAAGTGCGGCTGGTGTTTTGTGG
>NZ_ATVC01000031.1 GCF_000420525.1 Aquaspirillum serpens DSM 68 | reverse complement strand
TGGCCGATGCGCCATATTGAACAGGTTTGGCTTCGGTTGGGCATTTGACCACTACGTTGAGATACCAGCGACCGCGAGAGTCTTCGTTAAAACTACCTGCTCGGAATTCAAACTTCGAGAGGCCGTAAGAGTCCCACAGGCCAATGTTCATGCCTTTAAAACGAACTTGGCCGTTTTTGTAAGTCAGGGCTTTGGCTTTGAACGGAATCCAGCCGAGTGAATATTTGGGAGATTTTTTGTGACTGACACGCCAATTTAAGCGTTGTTTTTTGAACTGCCGCAGTCGAGTGGCAAATTCTTCGCAAACCACCTGAACCGTGGTTGAACCAATACTCACCCCTTCACACTTGCTGAAACCACTGGTGAGTTTTTGCAAATCAAACCCTGACAGCCAAACCTTTGGCTTGTTGGTATAACGCCGCAAACTTCGATACTGGGTTTCGTTGCAAAAATTCCACACCGTATTCACATCACGCGCCATCGCCAGCAACACTTTCGCGTGCTTGTCTTTGATGCGCAGTTTCAGTGTTTTGACGGTTTCCATGTAATGAACTATAACATCCTGCGGAAATACATCGAAGAACAACAAGAACCCCATTGGACACCTTCGGCGTCCGCGCTCTTGACCTCGGGCTGAACCCCGAGGCTTTGCGCGCATTGGGTAATCAAACCCAAAAAATCCCCGCCCAGTTAGCCAATACAGTGAAAGGGCGGGGAGCCCGATTAAATCGCATCTAAATTCAGCGTTCGCACATCCAAACCTTCTTTATCTAAATCGCTTTCTTCTAATACTGCGGCGAGGTGTAGGACAGAAGGAGCGACGGCTTTAGCGAATACACGACCACCAGCAGGGGCGGCGGGGAAGTCTATGCGTTGGACTTTTAGCTCGGGATCGCCCTCGGCTAGGCCGGTGTGGGCGCGGGGGCTGTTGGTCGCGCTGAGGTAGAACACGCCATCTTGCAAGCGTCCGATTTCGTGCCATGTGCCATAAGATGAGCGTGGCGACAACTTCGACTCTAACTGACCGCGCCGCATCCGTCCGACAAACCATGCGAATGGGGCTTGACCTTCGTGTTGAGCGTGAACGTGGTTTTTCAGCAGGATATTCTTACCCGGGGAGACCCGCAGCAATCCCAAAGCTACACCGGTTTTAGCGGTGGGGGCGTGAGGTTTGCTTTCATCCATCGGCAATGGTTCGTGAACGATGACTTTTGGCACTGGTTTACCATCACCAAAGACTTTTATTAAAGCTTCGTTGAGATTTTCTTCTTCAAAAAAGGCTTTGACATGGCGCGAACGGCTGCCATTGCCGGCTAATAAAATATGAATCGGTGTATCTTTTGGGAACGATTCATTTACCATTGCCAATTCCACCAAGAAGGCCTCGCCGCCACGGAAGATGCGCTGTTGCAGTAATGTTTCTAGGGCTTCTGCATTGATTGCAATATCACAGCGGATTTTCTCTCCATCAGTTTTGATCAAATCCATTTTGATTTGACTTTCAAGTAATGATCGGGCGTCTTCGGTATTGGCTTCCAAAAATGGCCGCAGTTTGGCTGCGAGCATCACGGTGTTGGTTTGTGCGGCTTGGGTTTTGGCTAAAAATGCTTCGCTGCCGGAAAAGGGTTGTGCATCCAACGGTTGAGTGAATTGAATGCGATGTTTACGCAATTCATCCAAGTTTTGGCAGAAGGTGTGATACACCAAATGTTCCAGCAGGTTTTCGCCACCTAGGAAATTGTCACCACCACTCGCCAAGTGTTCAAACACCTGTTCATAACCTTGGTCGTCTTCATCGTCATTTGCCCAGCGCAAGAAGCCAAAATCAAAGTCAGTTGTGCCACCGCCAAAATCAAACACCGCATACGGCACCCCTTCATCCGTTGGTTTGACATCAAAATGGGCTAATGCGGCGGCGGCATAAGCCGCCGGTTCGCTGGCTAAATCATTGACTTCAAATTCGTTTAATACTTGTGGATGGTTGTCGATTAGCGTTTGCGGCAGGCTGCGCTGTAGGCCTCGGCGGAAACTGGCCAAAATCCGTTCTTTGACCTCTTTGGGATATTTGACGGGGAAGCTCAAATAATATTTGAGGAACAAGCCACGTTCGCGGTGGTTGATGGCCATGCCCAAGTACCACGCATATAGCTCAATTGGGTCGAAGGCATCGTTTTTGCTGGCTTTCAATGGCTGGCCGCGTACGGGATTGCGTTCGCTGTGTGGAGGCAATTCAATCTCGTGGCCTTTGCGGTCGGTCATACGGATACGATGTTGTTCCGAGCGCAATGCCCATTGTTTTAGGCGCGGCAAGATGCTGGCTAAAATTTCAGTATCGCCTTCATTGTCACGGAAATTCGCTTGTGCCTCATGTGCGGCGCGCATCCAATCCCAATTTAACGCCGGTCGGTAGGCTTTTTCTGTCCATGCGGCAGAAAACGACGCGAAATCGATGCATTCCAATACGGTAGGGTTTTCAAAATCGCTGGCTTTGACAGGTTGGTAAAAATCTCGCACACCAATACGCAACAATTCGCGTTGGCCGGAACGGGTATCCATCGCTACTACCGTGCTGCTAGTACCAAAGTCAATTGCTATCGCCCGCCGTTGAACATCCTGTAGTGGATCTCGTGCTATGGGATTGATGTCCTGCCATTTTTTTTCTTTTGCATCCCAAAGCTCCCACAAGCCTTTATTTGGATCACAAATTTGCCCTATATCAATTTTTGGTAATCTGCATGGGATGTAATCCAATAAAGTTAATGGGTGATTTTCATTTTTTTCTAATTTATTTGAAATATTGGGAGAGGTTTCAGAGTTTGGATTAACTATGGTAGGCGATGGGGTGAGGTCTTCAGATAATTTGTTGCGGAATAACTGCCACAAATTAAAAAATTTACTCGGATTGAGTGTGAGGCCTTTGCCTTCTGCTTCTTGTAGCGTGACACCTTCAGCTAGCCAAGTGGCTAATAGCTTTTCATCAGAAAGCCCTTGGAGGCGGGTATCTGGTCTGTTTGGTGTAAAAGTTTCGCCATTTGGGGCCATCAGTTGCCAAGAGCGATCAATCAGGTCGAGTAGTATTTCGGCATCAGAACGAGTGGCCCAGAGTGAGTGAGTAGAGAAGATAATACCGTTCGATTGATTAATCGTGAAGTCTAAATTATGAACTTTGCAAGCACCTTCATTGGTTAATAACCAATAAATGCTTTGATTGTTTATGGATAAAAATCTGTGTGTTTCGTCCATTTTGTGTGGGTTTTGTTTTTTGGTTACAAACGTTTTCAGTTGTTCCACGTTCGGTAACTGCCAACCTTTTAATCCAGCCCATTGGCCTTCTGCAACGATTTTTCTGCCTTCGGTAGTAGAGTAATAATGATTGCTGGTGTCAGTATTCCACAGCAGCCGTGTCGCGGTGTGTAGTGTGGCGAGGTTGGTGTTACTGTCTGGTTTATGTAAAAAAACAAAAGAGTGTTTTCTCAAAAAAACAAAGGGGTATTCTCTCAAAAAGACAATTAGTTTATGAATTAAATTATCAAAATCTATATAGCATGTTTTTGTTTGTTGGTCGAAAAGTGCAGTAGGTTCGGATTTTGACTGGGGTTTGATGTACCAGAAACGTGACTGGGCCAGTGTTTGGGAGAATTTCTGCACGTGGTGGGCTTCAAAAGAATGGGGGGAAATTTGAGTCATAGCATGTTCCGGATTTTTCAAAAAGGGATAGGGATTGACAAATTATTTTTCTCAGCGTGTGCCAACCACGGCTTTATTTTTATTCACAGGCACGCCTTTACTATCAGCAAAAGTAGGCAAATACATTTGAGCGACAGTCTCCCCAGTTGGGGTATGTTTAAAGCGGATGTGATTATCGAATAAGAATGGCGTATTGGCGGCGACATCGATCAATTGATAAGGAAGATTCGGCCAGTTGTGGTTGAGCCATGTGACTGCTGCATGTAACAAAGCACGTTCTTCAGCATCAATCGGGCGGTTGTCTGCTTCGCAGCGATCTTTTAATGCACTCCACAGGCGGCTGACATCGTCGGGAGAAGACAACACTGCCACCATCCGGATCAGGGCTTGGGTGTCGTCATCCGGTAAATCTGTCAACCCTAATGCCTTAGCTAAGGCGCGATCGCGGCGTAAAAAAGCTAGCTCGGCTGGTACGCTGTTAGCACGTTGTAATTGCTCTTGGCACTCATCTAGCTTGTCTTTGCATTGCTGCAATTCATTCTGTAATTTCTGGCGGTCTTGTGCCCATTGTTGTTGGGCGTATTGGTGTTCGCGTTGTTGTGCTAAGTCGCTGTTGCCGGTTTGGGCGTGGGTTTCCGGCAAATGCGGTGCAGTGTAGGTCTGGGTGTGCCCATCAACCGCCTCGGCCACCAAAGAACGAATCAGGTTTTGCAGCGGCGCGAAGTTTTCTAGCAACAAACGGAGATCGGCTGCCGTCATTTCTTTGTCACAGGCCCAAGCAGGAACTGCATCGTTCCATGAGTCAGTTAATTCAGTTAGGCGCGTTTGATCTTTTTTATCCAATCCTATTTTATTTTTCGACATTTCAAATACTCTCTAATTCGGCAATGTGGCTGCGCATTTCAGGGCGCAAGCTGAGTTTTTGATATTGCGGCAGTTGTTGAACAAAATTCACGATTTGCAATTGCGATTCCTGTGGCAAACCACGGAATCGGCGTTGCAAAGTGCGCAAAGTTTCTTCGCTTGGTTCGGGGTAGGGATTGGGAATATCAAAAGGTTCGATTCGCCCACACAACAAAGCTAAATCCGCCGGACCTAAAACCGTGAATACCCGAGAATATAACGCCGGTAAAAAACTCAACAGCCGTTCGGTATCGATATATTCAATCGCAGCATTTTGCGTGCGTAGCTGTTCATTTTCACGTCTGAGACGAGCGCGTTCTTGCTCCAAACGCTCCGATTCGCTTTGGTGTTCCTTCAACAAGGCCTCTTGCATTTGCTCGCGTTCGCCGTCTTCTTCCAAAGCCAACAGCCAAGGAAAAACCCGCGCTTCGATCAACGCAACATCGGCCAAATCTGGTGCGGCGCTCAAAGCAAAACGCTCCGCCAGCCATTCCCAGCTCAACCCCTGCATCACTGGCGCAGTGTCAGTAAAAAGCTGGGGAGATGCCGCCGCCCAAAGGGAGCGGCTGTCTGCATTGAATAACCAATGAACATGGCTCAGCGTGATGCCATCATCGGCCAACCGTTTCAACACATCGCGGTAAGCCTCGACCAAAACTGCTGCTGAATTTGCCTGAAAACAGTCTTCTGCCTGAATTTTGCACCGAATCGGCGCTTTTTTTGGCTCAAGTCGCCAAGCTACCAGCGTGTTTTTAGCCAACAAAAAAACAATTGCATTCATGGTGAGTTATTTTTCTTTAATCTAAAAATGTCTTGAAAAATTATGTGGCTGAATCAGGGTTATTTCTCGCTTCAACTTGTTTACCTAATTCCACCCATTTTTCGCGGGCACTGTCTAAAGCGTCGTGTAAATCATCTAGCTTTTGACCACTCAATGGTGTGCCATCAGAATCAACAGCTAATTTCTTTTCAAAATTACGGCTCTCACCTGCTGCGAGGTTTTTGTCTAAATAAGACAGCACATCCCCTTTCAAACTGTCTGTTTTAAGCAAACTTTCCATTCGTTCTGGCGTAAAGTATGCAGGATTGGCAATAGGTAATAACCAAATTCCATTGAGACTACCTCGTTCAGCATTAAATTTATCTTCAACAGCCAATGTGCTAACCCCTAAACCAGAGACAACTTTAATCACATCACTGGTTTTAGAACTAACGTCAGGATCAATGTTAAAATTTCGCAAGGAATCCATGTACTCGTCAAAATTTTTGAATTTGTCTGGCGTGATGCCTTTTTCTGCTGCCTGCAATGCACGGTCACCCAAATCCTCAACTGTCTCTCCTGCCTTAAAAATACTTAAACTTTGCAAAAAAACACTGGCAAAGCGACAGATGGTATTCAATGTTTGGTTTGAAGTTGTAATGATTGGAATCACGCTAGGCGCTACTTTTGCAACAAAAGATGATACCTCGCTGCCGACCTTAGAAACCGCATTGCAAACACTATCAACAACACTGCTACACAAACTTCCAACGCTGCTCCAAAATCCCATTTTCTAATCCTTCCAATTAAAAGTTTAAAAATCAAAAATTAATGCTAAATACTCTTAAAACGTGACAGATGCTGAATATGTGCCATTAAATCTCGCTGGCTTCTTTCCTGTATTGCTGCACGAAAATCTGCCAAAGTATCGTGGCTATATAATAAAACCAGCAATCTTAAAATTTGTTCCTCTAAAAAATGACGTTCAGTTGGTGTATTTAACGGTGGCACATCTTTTTCTTCGGCATGAGCACGGGGATTCGCGTCTAGCAACAAGGCTAACCAGCCCTTGGCTAACTGTGCCACGCCAGCCGGAATATCCTGTGCTTCTCCAATAGCAAGAGCTGTGGTCAATGGAAATGCCTCAACCTGTGGTGCCCACGCATGTAGCCATTTTTTCACACGAGCAAATGCACCTTCAGCACGCCGCCATTGCTTGCTATCTTTGCTGACCACCGCTTTTTCTTTGTGTGATAAACACTGCAAAAACTGATTTTGTGCTTGTCGGGTGCTGCGTACCCACTCGGCAAAAGACTGTTGTGGGTTGTCGGCAGTGTTAAACCAACCCAACTGGCAGAAATGCGGGTAGTAACGGCCACCTTCGCGCCACAGTTGCCGTACGCTTTTCTCTTCCAAATTAAAGTTAACATGGCCATCAGTTTGGGCGCGATCGTTGCGAATGGCGACATGGCAGGCGCCATGCCAACCACCACAAAACACAATTGCCTCGCCGGTTTGTAAATTAGGCAGGAAGTTGCGCTGTTCTTCATCCATCATCATCGCTTCACCCATTGCGCGGCGGTCGTCTTCAGCAAATAAGCGATGAACGATTTTGCAATGCGTATTTTTGATGACATCAGGAATCAGCTTGGCTGGAATTTGATCGGCAATGATTAAACCTGTGCCATATTTGCGAACCTCGGCCAACATGTCAGCAAAAGACTCAACCGCAAGGGCGGCGGCTTTGTCTCCGGCTTCGGGGCGAGATAACAGGCGGTGGGCTTCTTCGATCAAGGTGAGCTGACGGAAATTGGGATTCTTGGCGTGATGATCACGCATGGTTTCGTTAATCGCACCGAGTAAAAACGCCATGATGAGGGCTTTTTCTTCGCCGCTTTGCAGCTCTTCCAATTCAATGACGCTGTGTCGAGTTAACAAGCTGTGAAAGTCCATCGATTGCGGTACATCCAATACCCGACCGAGGGTGCCATCGGTCAGACTGCGTAAACGTGATACCAAAGAACCACGATACTTTTCTTCAAATTCTTTGCCCAAACCATAAGTCGGAATTAAACGGTCTAGCTGTTCGATCATTAGGCTCATCGTCGGCCATGCATCGCTCTGTGGGTCAAATGGATTGTCGCCCAACAGATATTCGTTTTCGTCCAGATCCCAACCTTTTTCCTCATAAGCCGCCAAAATCGCTGCTTCAACCATCATCGGCATCGAAGCTTCCATTGGAAACACAGCAGCAAAGGCATTTTTCAGAAAACCAGCATGGCTTTTGATGCGTTGGCCTTTCCGGACTAAGGCAAACGGATTAAGCCGGAAGCTTTGGTATTGATCACCATTCGGACGGTAATACTCCACCTCTAGCCCGCCTTCGGCCAAGGCGCGGTATTCGGTTTTTGCTGGTTCGATTACCAAGAACGGCAGACCAGATTCAAGCAGCAAATTTAAGCAAGTGGTGGTTTTGCCCGCACCGGTGACGCCGGTAATGAATACGTGTTTGTTCAAATCAGAACGTGCCAGCCGCACGCGGTTTTTCGGGTATTGGCGGCCTCGGTCAATCACTGCGCCTAAATCTAACCCTTCAGAATCTGCCACTGCCGGCAGATCGACAGCAAAATCCACCGTCTTGCGGCGGCGAATGCCCTGCAATTCGCGTTGCGGCAAACTGGCGACAATCGCCAACTCATCCGCCGTGAGCAAACTGCCTAAGGTACCGTGAGCACCTTTCTGCAAACTGTGAAACAGCAATTCTTGTTCAGTCTGTTTGGGTTTAATGTTGGGCAGACGCAAGAATTGGCCGCGTACTTCTGCTGGTAAATCGTAAATTTCTAGTGGGCTGAGTGTGGTTTCACTGCCTTGAAACGTAGCACAGAGATTTTTTTTCAGACGCTGGTAAGTGGAATTGTTATCCGCAGCTAAATAAACTGCTGTGTGAAACAATCCTTTGGTCAAACCTTTTTGCAAACGGACAATTAACTGTTTGTCGAGGTAGTCCACCAAATGTTGAGCGCGTTTATTGGCGATTTCTTGGGTAATACCCATGCTTTTACCTTCGGTATCCGACACACTTTCATTGTGAGAGAAGGTGGTGGTGAAAGAACTGCCTTTGTTGGTACTGGTACCAGAGCTGATACCATGTGTTTTACTTGTTGATGTTCCAGAGTTTTGTGAGTGTGAAGTGCTGGTATTGCTACCTCCTCCATCGTTGGTACCGGATGTTCTTGTGGTGGAATGACCAGTATTTTGAGAAGTGGAAGTACCTGTCGTTGTGGTGGTTCCCACACTTATCCCAGAATTTTTTGTTTCCTTACCTGTTGTTTTTGCACCACCCTCAGTTTTACCCTTGTTGGTACTGCTACCTTCATTTGTGCTTGATGATGTTCCAAAACTTTCTGTCGTAGAAGAACCGTGATTTTTTGACCAGCTTTTACTCTCACCCCGGGTGGTACTAGAGGATATTCCTTGGTTTTCTGTATCGGATCTACTTTCGTTTTTGCCCCAGTTACTACCCTCGCTTTCGTTCGTCCCATGTGCTTGGCTGCTGCCAATCGAGCTACTTTTCTGGTGGCTGATGTTATCGCTAGATTGGATACTGGTTTTAACCAAAGTGGTGAGACGAGAAGACAGTTCGTATGCGCTATCGAGTAGCTGGCGAATATGGGAACGCCCTAATGGTTGGCTGATAACTGCTAGTTTCCAAAGTCCCTCGCTTTGTGTGTTTTTGTCATGGCTGGACTGTAAAGCCCTGACTAATCGGTCAAGCCCTTGAAAACTGTCTTCTTCATTGTTGTCGTCTTGTCCGGTTGGGGCACCAAACATCACACCTTGTTGTGGGGCCGAGCGGAAAGCCCCAAATAAGGCTTCGCGCTTTTCGGGGCTGACATCATCACCAAAATTGATACCAGTCAGTTGTCCTTCCAATGCGCCGCGTAGATTTTTCATGGCCTCGTGAACGTCTGCACCGTTGGTGTCAGACACGACACCAAAATACAACTCAACCCCCGATGCACTGCCGCAGAGCAAGTATAAAAAGCGGACAGCTTGCTGCGAATCTAATGTTGCATAGACATTGGCTAAGGCTTGCCGGTAGGCCTGATGGCCTTCTTCGTTGATTTCATCCACTCGAATCAAGCGGGAATTAAAAGATAAGGGGGAGGGCTTTTCAAAGCTTGGCTGGGGCATTTTCACCAAATCCTGCAACCATGCCGAATTATTCAACCAATCTGCATTAGACAATCTGGTGACGGTGGTAAGTGTATTTTTCATCTTTGACCTTCCCTTTCTTTTTTGTGATACCGAAACAATACCGATTGCCAAGTTTCTAAAACGAGCAAAGAAAAACCAATGCATTTTGGTGGAAGAAAAATTCCATATCAATGATTTTTGTCTTTTTTTTTGAGCAAAAGATAGCCATTCTGATATTGCTGTAGTCTGGCGTGAGGGGAGGTATTGGGGAGGGAAGAAATTTTGTAGCTGATAAGGCTACATTTGTAGCTAATCAAGCTACATTCATAGCGAGTTGTAACGCAGAGGTGTGATACTGCTGCAATACAGCGTTTGTTGGCAGCAGCTGAGCGAAATGTGTTAGATGCTAGGATTGTTGAGCAGCGAGGTGATTAGCGACAGCATGGTCGAAGCGTATTGCCAGCAAGCGGCAATATTGCTGCACGAAACCCGTGAGTGGTTGCAGCAATATCGCCCTGAGCTATTGCAAGTCTAAGCGGGTGTTAATTAACGCTTCAGCAATGGCCGATTTTTGTGGATGGACATTAAAATCCCAAAGCCGGTCAAAATGGTCACCATCGCGGTACCGCCATAGCTTAATAACGGCAGCGGAACACCCACCACAGGCAAAATACCGCTGACCATGCCCATATTGACAAAAGCGTAGGTGAAGAACGAGAGCGTGATTGCACCGGCGAGGAGGCGGCCAAAGAGGGTGCTGGCGTGGGCGGCGATGATCAGACCACGCATGATGACGCACAGATACAGCAACAATAACACCGCATTGCCCACCAGCCCGAATTCCTCACCATAAACAGCAAAAATAAAGTCGGTGGTTCGTTCTGGGATAAATTCAAGATGGGTTTGTGTGCCAGAGAGCCAGCCCTTGCCAAAGATACCGCCTGAACCAATAGCAATCATTGACTGAATAATATGGTAACCATCACCGAGTGGGTCTGCCGTTGGGTCGAGCAGGGTCAACACGCGCCGTCGCTGATAATCATGCAATAAATTCCACACCACCGGCAGACTTGAGGCAAAACCAATCAACAAAACCGCAATCACTTTCCACGGCAAGCCAGCAAAGAAAATCACGAATATCCCAGAAAAAATAATCAAACTGGCCGTGCCTAAATCTGGTTGTTTCAGCACAAACGCTGCTGGCAGGGCAATAATGACAGTGGCTATGACAAATTGTCGCCAACCAATATGTCCCTCGTGCTTTTGAAAATACCACGCCAACATCATCGGTACTGCCAATTTCATAATTTCCGACGGCTGAATCCGCGTGATACCGATATGTAACCAGCGCCGTGAGCCGTTCACAATCTCCCCAAACA
Organism: Aquaspirillum serpens DSM 68; assembly: GCF_000420525.1. GTDB lineage: Bacteria > Pseudomonadota > Gammaproteobacteria > Burkholderiales > Aquaspirillaceae > Aquaspirillum > Aquaspirillum serpens. The sequence goes on along the minus strand of NZ_ATVC01000031.1, from coordinate 19,399 downwards.
GTGCCACTCCAAGTAACAGACACAATCCTCCGACATAGATCGGGACCGCAAATAACATCAACTGTTGGGGTCTGATATTGGCGATACACCACATCAAAGTCATAGCAAAGACAATGAAGGTCAGTTTGTTGGTAATGCGGTTTGGATTCTCATTTGACGCGCTATACAGCACCACCAAACCCAAGACGAACAAAATACAGGTCAACAAAAACAGCCATCCATCCATCGGTTGGCAGATGCGTTTCCAAAGTCGTTCAATCAGATGTGCGTTCATCGCTTTGACCTTCACCACTTGGCTGGCTGGTGGTGTTTTGAGTGCTATTGGCTATCGGTTTTGTGTTGGTGGGTTTTTTCTTATTCTTGGTGGTGGCCGTTTGGGCAGCTGCTTCTTCAGGATCAATCCGTTTACCCAACAAATAAAAATCCATCACATTGCGTGCCAGCGGTGCTGCCGCTGCTGCACCCCAACCCCCGTTTTCCACAATCACAGCTACCGCAATTTTGGGCTGTTCCACCGGTGCAAAGGCAATAAACCATGAGTGGTCGCGATGTTGTTCGGCCAAGGCGGCGGCATTATATTTCGCCCCTTGTTTAATCTGCACCACCTGTGCAGTACCGGTTTTGCCCGCCATGCGGTATTGCAATCCAGCGCCGATACGATTCGCAGTGCCACCGGGCTTTAACACGGCTTCCATCGCATCTTTGACAAACTCAACATGCTTACGCTTGAAGTGATAGTCCGCCGCAGGTTGGGGTTCGATAATCCGTTCTTGGCGATTGGCTGGCGATACCACTTTCTTCACAATATGGGGCCGATACGCAACCCCATTATTGGCCAAAATTGACGTTGCCCATGCCATTTGCAGCGGCGTGTAGGTGTTATATCCCTGTCCAATCCCAATTGGCACCACATCGGCAGGCAACCAGCGGCGATGTTCGGGTTTATAACGCTTGCCAGCAAAGCGTTTGGCTTTCCATTCCTTGGTGGGCAATACCCCCTTGGCTTCGCCATCAAGGTCAATCCCTGTTTTCTCGCCTAAACCGAATTTAGCCAACTCTGGTGCAATGCGGTCGATACCCATATCCCATGCCAATTTGTAGTAATAGGTATCTGATGAAACTTGGATGGATTTATACATATTGACCGAGCCATGTCCGGTTGGCTTGGAGTCGCGGAAGCGGTGGTTTGAACCCGGGAGAGAGAAATAACCCGGATCGGGAATGGTGTAATCCGCAGAACGGAATCCGGTTTCGAGCGCAGCCATCGCCATAAATGGCTTGAAAGTAGAACCCGGGGGATAGAGCCCACGCAAGGCACGATTGATCAATGGTCGTTGCCAATCTTCATTCAGATCTTTCCAGACCTGAGGATCAAGACCATCAATAAACAGGCTGGGATCAAATGTCGGTTTGGAGACAAAGGCCAATACCCCGCCGGTTTCTGGTTCAATCGCCACCAAAGCACCGCGACGATTGCCAAATAATTGGTCGGTGTATTCTTGCAGTCGAATATCTAATGCCAGATGCAGATCGCTGCCATTGACTGGTGGGGTGCGGCGCAGGGTGCGGACGGCATGACCACTGGCATCTACTTCGACTTCTTCAAAACCGGTTTTGCCATGTAAATCTTGTTCATAGCTAAACTCTAAGCCGGTTTTACCGGTATGCGTGCTGCCGCGATATTCTGAATAACGCTCTTCTTCTTTAAAGCGGTTTTGGTCTTTTTGGTTGATGCGGCCAATATAGCCAATCACATGGCTGGTGATTTCGCGGTAGGGATAATCACGGAACAAACGCGCTTTAATTTCAACCCCAGGGAAACGATAGGCTTGGGCGGCAAAGCGCGCCACTTCTTCATCGGTGAGGCGGGTGCGGATCGGCAAGCTCTCAAAGTTACGGCTTTCTTCTTGTAACTTGCGAAACCGCTTACGGTCGCGGGGTTCAATCGCGACTAATTTGGCTAATTCACTGAGTGTTTGTTCTAAATTAGGGGTTTGGCTGGGGGTAATTTCCAGCGTATAGGCCGAATAATTCTGTGCCAACACAATCCCATTACGGTCGTAAATCACCCCACGGTTCGGCGGAATGGGGACCAGCGAAATACGGTTATTTTGTGCGGCAGTCATAAAGTGTTCGTATTGCAACACTTGCAACCAAGTAAAGCGGCTGAACAACACCCCAAACGCCGCCACAATCAAGACAAACGCAATAATCAGCCGCAGACGGAACTCATTTTCCCGCGCTGGGGCTCGGGTTTTGGGAGATTTTGGACGCCGACGAAAATCAGGGCGGACACGACGATACGACACCATAATGCGAAGTTATCCTGCCTGATGATAGCGTTGCGGAACCAACAACAAATTGGTGAGAAGAGGCCACAACAAAGCCCCAACAAATGGGGAGAAGAAAAAGCCCCAACCAATAAACGGTGCTCCCAATGCCATCCGTGCTAATAACATCACGATCTGATTAGCCATCAACAACCCAAACACAATTAAAGATTGTTGGCCGAGGTTATACATCACCACTTGTCGTTGCCGAGATTCCACCGCATAGGCACTGACGCTATAGGCCAAGGCATGTTGACCTAATAGGCTGGCGCTGGCGATGTCGGTTAATAAACCCGTGAAAAACCCAGCAAAAATACCAAAGCGAGTGGGCCGGTTAATCGTCCAATACAGCACTACCATTGCGGCCAGATCGGGAATCCACCGCACAGTGCCACGGTTAAATGGCAATAACTCCAACAGCAAGGCAATCACAATGCTCAACACAACATAGCGAAACTTGACCGGTTTCAACAATTCCTTCGGGCGATCCATAACTTACGGCTTACCTTTTTTGGCAGGTGGGGCTGGTGTGGTTTGAGCGGCTTCTTCTGGCCGTGGTGGCAATTCGATTTTTTCCGTGAGGACTAAGGCAAAACGGCGGCTATCGACAGCACCGATAGGGGTGCAACGTACAATAGAGAACGGATTACCAGCATGACGCTCGACGCTGCTGACTCGTGCCACATCTAACCCCGCCGGATAGACGCCATCAATCCCCGAGGTAACCAATAAATCACCGGCGCGAATGTCGGCGCTACCACTGACAAAGCGCAATTCAATACCGTTACCCGTACCAAATAATACAGTGCGCAGTCCGTTGCGTTGCACCATCACCGGTACGGAATGATTTTTTTCAATAATGAGTGTGACTTCTGAGGTCAGTGGGGAAACGCGGGTAATTTGACCAATCAAACCGCGATCGTCCACCACAGGGAAACCAGATTCAATGCTGTCTTGGCTGCCCTTATCAATCACGATTTTGTGGCTAAACGGGTCGCGGCCGGTATACAACACCTCGGCTAGACGTGCTTCGCCTTCTCGTGCTTGGGCTAATTGATGCAAGGAACGCAGTTGGCGGTTTTCTTGAGCCAGTTCTTCATGGCGTTGTAAACGCGCCGACAAAATCAGGGCATGTTCACGCAAGGCACGATTTTCTGCTTGCAGCTCACTTTGTTTCACCATGAATTCGCTGCCTTGCCGAATCAAACCACTTGGCGTGTTGACCACCCATTGCAGGGGATACAACAACAACGATAGCGTGTCGCGCAATGGTACTAATAAGCCAAAGCGGCCATCTGCGATCAGACAGGACAGTGAAAGAACGGCACAAATCATCAGCTTGGTGAGCGGACGTAGACCACGGCGAAAAAAGGGAGGCGGGGAAGATGCAATGTCCATACACACTCAAGATGAAACAAGCGACGCCGCACAAGGCGGCGTCGAATGGAACGCAAAAAAGCAATTAGTCGTTGGTAAAGATCGTGCCAACTGCCTTGTCCATTTTTTCTAAGGCTTTGCCCGAGCCGCGTACCACGCAGGTCAGTGGGTCTTCCGCCACAAACACGGGCAATCCCGTTTCTTCTGCCAACAGGCGGTCGATGTCGCGCAATAGCGCACCACCACCGGTTAACACCATGCCTTTATCGGCAATATCGGCCCCCAACTCTGGCGGAGTTTGTTCCAAAGCGATTTTGACTGCCGAGACGATTTGATTTAATGGTTCGGTCAGCGCTTCGAGAATTTCATTACTTGAAATGGTGAAGGCACGGGGAATCCCCTCGGCGAGGTTACGGCCTTTGACTTCCATTTCTTTCACTTCTGGCGCAGGGAACGCCGAGCCAATGGTTTTCTTGATTTCTTCGGCAGTGGTTTCACCAATCAACATGCCATAGTTACGGCGAATGTAGTTGATGATCGACTCATCGAATTTATCGCCACCCACCCGAACCGAGTTGGAGTAGACGATGCCACCGAGTGAAATCACGCCGACTTCGGTGGTCCCGCCCCCGATATCGACCACCATCGAACCGGTGGCTTCTTCCACGGGCAAGCCAGCGCCAATCGCTGCTGCCATCGGTTCTTCAATCAGTTCTACGCGGCGGGCACCTGCGCCCAAGGCCGACTCACGAATGGCGCGGCGTTCTACTTGAGTGGAACCACAAGGCACACAAATCACAATGCGTGGACTAGAAGCAAAAAAGCGGCTTGGGCTGACTTTTTTAATAAACTGTTTGAGCATTTGCTCGGTCACAGTGAAGTCAGCAATCACACCATCTTTCATTGGGCGAATCGCCGAGATAGAACCGGGGGTTCGACCTAGCATTTTTTTAGCTTCAAGACCGACGGCCAGAATCGATTTTTTGTTGCTGCTGGCTTCGTGTTGAATCGAGACCACAGAAGGCTCGTTAAGGACAATGCCTTTTCCGTTGACGTAAATCAACGTGTTGGCAGTGCCCAAGTCAATGGCAAGATCGTGAGAAAAATAGCCGGTGATGGAGCGAAACATGGTTAACCTGTCGTGTGTGTGCGAAAAAGTCGTATTGTCAGGTACAAAACGGCTCGAATTGAGTTCGTGGTATTAAGCGGACGTCTGAGCTTGGCCGAGAATGGGCAGAAATAAGCGCTCTATGATACCCTACAAAGCTTGGATTATTAAAGTTTTCACGGGGTTCTTATGTCTTTATCTGCTGCAGACATTACACGTCTTGCGCGTTTGGCAAGAATTGGCATCGAAGCTGGGGAAGTGGATGCGGTAGCCAATAAACTCAACAATGTGTTTGGTTTGATTGAAAAGATGCGTGCCGTGGATACCACTGGTGTGGCGCCAATGTCGCATCCTCAGCCATTAGGATTACGGTTACGTGACGATGTGGTCAGTGTCGAGAACCAACGCGAAGCGTTTTTGGCCTGTGCCCCACAAACTGAAGCTGGCCTCTATTTAGTGCCACGCGTTATTGAATAATCGAGTTGATTCTGTTCCTCGCCCTAGGATGTTTATGATTCACGCTACGCTAAAAGAGCTGACCCGTGCCTTAGCTGTGCGGGAGCTATCCAGCCGTGAGCTGGTGAGTGCTTACCTTGATCGCATTGCTGCGGTTAACCCGACTTTAAATGCTTTTATTTCTGTTGCCGAGCGCGAGAGTGCGTTAGCGGCGGCAGATGCGGCAGATGCGGCACGCGCAGCTGGCCAAGCCGGTTTGTTTACTGGTATTCCCTTGGCGCATAAAGATTTATTTGTGACCCGCCAATTGCCGACCACCTGTGGCTCAAAAATGTTGGCCAACTTTGTTTCACCCTACGACGCCACTGTAGTCGAGCGCTGTCAAGCCGCTGGTTTTATCAATTTAGGTAAAACCAATATGGACGAATTCGCGATGGGCTCGACCAACGAGAGCAGTTATTTTGGTGCGGTGAAAAACCCTTGGGATGTGCAAGCTGTGCCGGGGGGCAGTTCTGGTGGTTCGGCGGCGGCGGTGGCCGCTCGGATGGTGCCGGTGGCAACAGGCACTGACACCGGTGGTTCGATTCGCCAACCGGCGGCATTTTGTGGGATTACTGGTATTAAACCCACGTATGGTCGTGTCAGTCGTTATGGCATGGTGGCTTATGCCAGCTCACTCGATCAAGGTGGGCCGATGGCACAAACTGCCGAAGATTGTGCGTTATTGTTAAATGTGATGGCTGGCTTTGATGGCCGTGACTCGACCAGTCTTGATGTGGCAGCGGAAGATTTCTGCCGTGATTTACAGCAACCCTTGACCGGTTTGAAAGTCGGTTTGCCAAAAGAATTTTTTGCAGCTGGGTTAGATGGTGATGTGGCGCGGGTCATGGATGAGACCGTGCAACAGCTGAAACAACTGGGTTGTGACATCGTTGAGATCACGCTGCCTAAAACCGAATTGGCCATTCCTGCTTACTATGTGATTGCGCCAGCAGAAGCCAGCTCGAACTTAAGCCGCTATGACGGGGTGCGTTACGGTCATCGTGCAGCAGAATATCGTGATCTCAACGATATGTATGAACGTACGCGTGCCGAAGGCTTTGGGGCTGAAGTGAAGCGGCGTATTTTGGTCGGCACGTATGTGTTGTCGCATGGCTATTACGATGCGTATTACTTACAGGCGCAGAAAATTCGCCGCCTGATTGCTGACGATTTCCAAGCTGCCTTTGCGCAATGTGATGTGATTTTAGGGCCCGTGGCCCCGACACCAGCATGGAATTTAGGCGAAAAAGCCGATGATCCTGTGCAAATGTATTTGGCAGATATTTACACCTTATCGGTGAACTTGGCTGGCTTGCCGGCGATGAGCGTACCGGCTGGGCTCTCGGTACAACAACGACCGATTGGCGTGCAACTGATTGGTAACTATCAACAAGAAGCTCGTTTGTTGAATGTTGCCCACCAATTCCAACAAGTCACCGATTGGCATCAGCGTCGCCCTGCTATCTAACCTCTGCCTCGTCTTGCAAGAAAGATCGTATCTATGAAATGGGAAGTTGTGATTGGTCTGGAAGTGCATGCGCAGCTTTCGACCCACTCTAAAATTTTCTCGGGTGCCAGTACAGCATTCGGGGCCGAGCCGAACACACAAACCGCTGCGGTGGACATTGCCCTCCCAGGTGTGTTGCCGGTGATGAACCGCGTGGCGCTGCAAAAAGCCATCCGTTTTGGCTTGGCGATTGGTGCCAAAATCAATCAAACCTCGGTCTTTGCGCGTAAAAACTATTTCTACCCTGACTTGCCAAAAGGCTATCAAATCAGTCAGTTAGATTTGCCGATTGTCGAAGGTGGAGAGATCACCATTACGGTAGGCGAAGCAGAAAAAACCGTGCGTTTAACCCGCGCCCATTTGGAAGAAGATGCCGGCAAATCGCTGCATGAAGACTTTCATGGCATGACGGGTATCGACCTCAACCGCGCTGGCACACCGTTGTTAGAAATTGTGTCTGAACCGGATATGCGTTCGGCAGCAGAGGCCGTGGCCTATGCGCGTGCTTTACACGGTTTGGTGACTTGGCTGGGCATTTGTGATGGCAATATGCAAGAAGGCAGTTTCCGCGTCGATGCCAACGTCTCCGTGCGGCCACAAGGTCAAGAAGCCTTTGGCACACGGCGTGAGATCAAAAACCTCAACTCTTTCCGTTTCCTTGAACAAGCGATTAACTACGAAATTCAATGGCAAATTGAAACCTTAGAGGATGGCGGACGAGTGCAACAGGCCACCGTGCTGTTTGACCCTGATAGCGGTGAAACACGCCTGATGCGGACCAAAGAAGACGCCCACGATTATCGCTATTTCCCCGATCCTGATTTATTGCCGATGAAAATCAGCGATCAAGAAGTGGCGGCGATTCAAGCTGAATTGCCTGAATTACCTAGCCAAATGAAAGCCCGCTTTGTCGAGCAATATGCGGTGTCTAGCTATGATGCGGCGTTGTTGACTGCCAACTTAGAGATTGCTCGTTTCTTCGAGGCGATTGTGGCCGAACAAGTCGAGGGTAAATTAGCAGCCAACTGGCTCAATGGTGAATTTGCCGCCCGTCTGAACCGCGAAGAAAAAACCTTGGCCGATTCGCCGATCAATCCGGTTCGCTTTGCTTTATTGTTACGCCGCATCAGCGATAACACTTTGTCATCGAAATTGGCAAAACAAGTGTTCGATGCGATGTGGAGTAGTGAGCTGTCTGCGGATGACATCATCGAACGCGATGGTTTGAAACAAGTGTCTGATGTCGGGGCGATTGAAAAACTGGTGGAAGAAGCCATTGCGGCCAATCCTAAAGCAGTGGAAGAATTCCGCGCCGGTAAGGAAAAAGCCCTCAATGCTTTGGCTGGTCAGGTGATGAAAGCCTCTAAAGGCAAAGCTAACCCTGCACAGGTGCAAGAGATTTTGCGCCAGAAATTAGCATAATGACGACGGTGGCAGCCAATACTTCTGCCCAGCCTGCTTTCGTTCACCGCACCGTCCTATTGGATGAGGCGGTGGACGCTTTGGCGATACGAGCAGATGGGATTTATGTGGATGGGACGTTTGGCCGTGGTGGGCATTCGCGTCTGATTTTATCCAAACTCGGTGAACAGGGCCGGTTGGTGGTGTTTGATAAAGACCCACAAGCGATTGCGTGTGCGCAAGCGATTGCCGACCCTCGGTTGGTGATTGTGCATGATGGTTTTACCACTTTCCGCCAACAGTTAGATGCTTTGGGTATCGCACAGGTTGATGGCGTGTTATTAGATTTGGGCGTGTCTTCCCCACAAATTGACCAAGCAGAGCGCGGTTTTAGTTTCCGCTTTAATGCGCCGTTGGATATGCGGATGGACACCACCCGTGGCATGACTGCCGCCGAGTGGTTAAATACAGCGGCAGAAGCTGACATTGCCGAGGTGATAAAGACATATGGCGAAGAACGGTTTGCTCGCAAAATTGCAGCGGCAATTGTGCAAACACGGGCCGAAAGCCCCCTTGAAACCACGGGCCAGCTCGCCCGCTTGTGTGCGGAAAACGTCCGCTCTCGCGAACCGGGTCAAGATCCGGCGACACGCACCTTCCAAGCTGTTCGCATTTTCATCAATCGCGAACTTGAGGAATTAAAAGCGGTGTTACCGCAAATTATCGCGAGTTTGCGTGCTGGCGGGCGTTTGGCGGTCATTAGCTTTCACTCATTGGAAGATCGCATTGTGAAACATTTTTTGCGTGACCTAGAGCAAACCGATGATTTGCCGGCATGGGTTGCGGTGCGTCGTGAAGATATTCCTGCGTCGCCGATTACGACAGTGGGCAAGCCCATCAAAGCCTCTGCCGCCGAAGTGGCCGCCAATCCACGCGCCCGCAGTGCCATTATGCGAGTGGCAGAACGCACAGCAACGGCATGGGAGCAGCCAGTGTGATTCGTACCAATTTGGTTTTGTTAGCCATCTTGATTGTGTGTGCGATGAGCGTCATCAGTGCCCGCCATCAGTCACGCAAGTTGTATAGCGACCTACAGCGTGAATTGAAATTTGCTGCTCAGCTTGAAGTGGAATATGGCCGCTTGCAGCTAGAACAAAGTACGTGGGCGGCACACGGTTTGATCGAGCGTGCCGCGACCGATCGCTTGCAAATGCAAATGCCCGAACCCAAAGAAATTCAGGTGTTGCCGAGCCGTGGTAGCCTACATCTCCCCACACCTAAAAGCAGTGCTGGGGGGGCGCAATGAGTATGTGGCGTGGCTCTAGTAATCTGTTGCAACAGCGTAACCGCCCCAATCAACCCAAAAATAGCAGCGTGCGCCTACCTAGTCTGCGTGTACGTTTGGTGGCATTGGGGCTGGGTCTCTTGTTGGTCGCGTTGTTGAGTCGTGCGGTGTATCTACAAATCTACAAACAAGATTTTTTAGAAGGCCAAGGTGAGGCACGCTATAGCCGTACCCTACGCCTAGAAGCCAATCGCGGGCAAATTGTTGACCGTAACGGTGAACCATTGGCGATTTCCACGCCGGTAAAATCGATTTGGGCCAGCCCCGCCGATATGGCACCGATTGAACCTGCCAAATTGCAGCAACTGGCACGCCTGTTAGAAATGTCATCCGGTGAGGTGCAAGAAAAATTAGCCGACCAACGGCGCGAATTTGTCTATCTCAAGCGCCAAGTCAATCCTGATTTGGCAGACCAAATCATGGCCTTAAAAATTCCCGGTATTGCGGCACAGCAAGAATTCCGCCGTTTTTATCCTGCCGGTGAAATGATGGCGCATGTGATTGGCTATGTCAGTGTCGATGGCAAAGGTCAGGAAGGTTTGGAGCTGGCGCGAGAAAATATGTTGGCTGGCCGACCAGGTAGCCGCCATGTGATCAAAGACCGACGTGGCTATATCGTTGAAGATGTCGCCGCCATTGAACATCCGCGAGACGGCCAGACGCTGGCGTTATCGTTAGATCGCAAAATTCAATATTTGGCCTACCGTGAGCTGAAGGCAACTGTCGAACAATTTAAAGCCAAAGCCGGCGGTTTGGTGGTGTTAGATGCCCACAGTGGTGAAGTGTTGGCAATGGTGAACTTGCCCACTTTCAACCCCAACAATCGTGTCAAGCTTGACCCCGCCATGCGTCGCAATCGTGCTTTAATCGATTTATTTGAGCCCGGCTCGACACTAAAGCCATTTCCGATTGCACTGGCTTTAGAAAAAGGATTGGTGCATCCAGACAAAGTATTTGATACCAACTCATTTACCATTGGGCCGGCGCGGGTGCGCGATTCTCACCCCGAAGCGGCGCTATCGGTGACGGGGATTTTGCAAAAATCGAGCAACGTCGGTACCAGTAAAATCAGCTTGATGATGTCACCACAGGAAGTATGGACCTTCTATGACGAGCTGGGTTTTGGTCGTAAACCGCAAACGGGCTTCCCAGGCGAGGCTTCGGGGAAATTGCGTCCCTACAAAAACTGGCGGCCGATTGAACAGGCTACCATGAGTTTTGGTCATGGAATTTCATTGAGTCTGATGCAGTTGGCGCGGGGCTATACCATCTTTACCCATGACGGTCAGTTGTTACCGATTTCCTTCTTAAAACAAACCGTACCCCTACCCGGACGGCAGGTGATCAGCGCAGAAACTGCGCGCAAAATGCGCGAAATGTTGCTCACTGTGACCCAACCAGGGGGGACAGCGGTACGGGCACAAGTTTTAGGATATAGCGTGGGCGGTAAGACCGGCACGGCGCGTAAATTAGAAAATGGTGTCTATAACCGCGATAAGCATATCGCTTCGTTTGTTGGCTTTGCGCCAGCCCATCAGCCGCGTTTGATTATCGCGGTGATGATTGATGAACCGACCGAAGGCTCCTACTACGGTGGTTTAGTGGCGGGGCCGGTGTTTAGCCGCGTGATGGCCGGCAGTTTGCGCATTTTGGGTGTTGAACCCGACCAGCCTCATCAAAATTCCATTATTCCGACCGATGCGCCAGAAATCCGAGAAGAAACATGATCAGTCGTTTAACGCCTTTATCTCCCTTTGATTTATCACAGCTCAATGCCGTGATTCCTGTTGGGGCACGGTTGGAAAACGATAGCCGCCGTGTTCAAGCTGGTGATGTCTTTGTCGCCTGCCGTGGTGAATACAGTGATGGCCGCGACTATATCGCGGCTGCCTTACAACAAGGCGCAGTCGCCGTGCTATGGGATGATGCCGACGGCTTTCAATGGCAACCGGCATGGCAAGTGCCCAACTTGGCGATTCCTGCATTGCGGGCGCGTATTGGCGTGGTGTTGGCGCATGCACTTGACTATCCATCACAGTCGTTAGATGTGGTAGGAGTGACTGGCACCAATGGTAAAACTTCGATTACCCACTGGTTGGCACAAGCATGGCGAGCCGCAGGGCAGTCTGCGGCGGTGATTGGTACCGTCGGCAATGGTTTATGGGGTGAACTTTCTCCTGCAACCCACACCACGCCCGATCCGTTACGAGTGCAATACTTATTGGCGCAATATCGCCAAGCCGGAGCTCAGGCGGTGGCGATGGAAGTATCGAGTCATGGTTTAGATCAATATCGCGTCAATGGTGTCGGGTTTCGCTGTGCGGTATTTACCAATTTAACCCGAGATCACCTTGATTATCATGGTGATATGCAAGCCTATGGTGAAAGCAAACGGCGGTTATTTTATTGGGAAAATCTGCAAACAGCGGTGATTAACCAAGATGACCCATTTGGACAACAGCTGTTGCAACAAGGGTTGCCGGCGGATTGTCTTTCCTATGGTCTGCTTGGGGGCGATATTCGTCCACTGGCGATGCAAATGGATTTATCGGGTTTCCAATTACAAATTGCTACCCCGTGGGGCAATACCGAATTACACAGCCGCCTGTTGGGGCGCTTTAATGTGCAAAATCTTTTAGCGTGTTTAGGCGTGTTGCTCAGTGGTGGTATGCCACTGGCACAAGCAACTGCCGCCTTGGCGGCGATTCAACCAGCTCAGGGACGGATGCAAAGTTTTGGCGGCGGAGAACAGCCGCTGGTGTTGGTCGATTATGCTCATACCCCCGATGCGTTAGAAAAAGCTTTATCCACCTTGGCAGAAATTCGCCCCGCTGGTGGACGCTTGTGGGTGGTCTTTGGCTGTGGTGGTAATCGTGATCGCGGTAAACGGCCTTTGATGGGCGAAGTTGCTGCCCAGTTAGCCGATATTGCCGTGGTAACCAGCGATAATCCGCGCCATGAAGACCCTGAGCAAATTGTGCAAGATGTGGTGGCGGGTATGCAGGCGACGCGTGCCGAAGTGGTGGTGCAAGTCGATCGCCGGCAAGCCATTCAGTGGGCGATTCAACATGCGGTTGCCGGTGATGTGGTGTTAATCGCTGGCAAGGGGCATGAAGATTATCAAGAGATTGCCGGGGTAAAAACCCCGTTTAGTGATGCCGAACAAGTGAGCCTTGCCCTCAATAGCATGGCTTCTGCCCTCGATTCTGTGGAAAGGCCATGATGTTTTCTTTGTCTCAAGCTGCGAGCTGGTTGGGTTTGCGACCGGCTGCCGAATGGTCGGCGATGACTGTGCAGCGGGTTGTTACCGACAGTCGTGCGATTCAAGCCGGTGATTTATTCATCGCCTTAGTGGGTGATCGTTTTGATGGTCATGATTTTGTGGCACAGGCCTTGCGCGATGGTGCGGTGGCTGCGGTGGTGACGCGTCCAGTGGCTGACTGTACCGCACCTCTGTTACAGGTCGATAATACCTTGCTGGCGCTGGGGCAATTAGGCCGTTCGTGGCGAGAACAATTCTCTTGTCCGGTGGTAGCGATTACCGGTTCGAACGGTAAAACCTCGGTCAAAGAAATGGTGGCGGCGATTTTGCGGGCGGCGTGTGCGGATGATGCCGACGTACTGGCGACACAGGGCAACCTCAATAATGAAATTGGTGTGCCACTGACCTTGCTGGGTTTGCGTCCACATCATCGCTTTGCGGTGATTGAAATGGGCATGAATCATCGTGGTGAAATTGCCCGCTTGACGCAATTAGCCCAGCCTTCAGTGGCCTTGGTCAACAACGCTATGCGCGCCCACTTGGGGCATTTCTCGGATGTGAGCGAAATTGCCGAGGCCAAGGGCGAGATTTTCCAAGGCTTGCAAGCTGATGGGGTGGCGGTGATCCCGCTAGATGATTCGCATGCGGAACGATGGCAACAGCTTACCTCTGGTTGCCAACAACTGACCTTTGGTTTGAACCATGGTCAGGTGCATGCTTCATCGGTGGTGTTGGCGGATGAAGGCAGCTGTGCTGAGTTTCATCTTGCTGGTGAAACGGTGGCAGTGCAATTACCGTTGCCGGGTGAACATATGTTGCGCAATGCATTGGCTGCGGCTGCCATTGCTCATGCATTGGCGATACCCGCCTCGGCGATTGTGGCTGGCTTGGCGCAATTACAGCCGGTAAAAGGGCGTTTATGTCGCCATCTGTTGCCAGATCAACGGGTGGTGATTGACGACAGCTACAACGCAAATCCCGATTCGGTGCGTGCTGCGATTCGGGTATTGGCGGCAGGCCCCGAACCCCGTTGTCTGATTTTTGGCGATATTGGCGAACTGGGCACGTTTTCTGCTGCGGCACATCGTGAGATAGGCGACTATGCCGCCGAACAGGGGATTGACTATGTGCTGACACTGGGCGAGTCGAGTGCCTTAGCCAGTGCCGCATTTGGTGATGGCGGATGGCATTTTGGGCAGGATATCGACGCGTTATTACGTGCTTATCATGCGCTATTGCCTTTACCTCATACTACCTTAGTCAAAGGCTCTCGTTTTATGGCAATGGAGCGGGTAGTACAGCGATTGTTGGCGAATAAATAGCGAGCTTCTGCGCTACAATGTTGCACCGCAATGTCAACATTGCTGGCAAAGAAACCATTGATACCTGATAAGGCCGCCATTTGGGGCAAGGAGAGTTGTGTGTTGTTGTGGTTGGCCGATTGGCTAGGCGGCTATGTTCGCGCATTTAACGTTTTTAATTACATCACCCTGCGTGCCGTCTTGGCATCGTTGACGGCCCTAGGGATTTCCCTGTGGTCGGGGCCGTGGGTGATCCGCAAATTAACCCAACTGAAAGTGGGGCAAGCCGTCCGTGATGATGGCCCACAGACCCACTTAGTGAAAGCAGGTACCCCAACCATGGGGGGCACCTTAATCCTGCTGTCGATTGGCATTACCACGCTGTTATGGGCCGATCTGTCGAATAAATATGTGTGGTTGCTGTTGGCGGTGTTGTTTGGCACAGGGGCGATTGGTTTTTACGATGACTGGCAAAAGGTCGTTCATAAAGACCCAAAAGGGATTTCCGCCCGCGCTAAAATGTTTTGGCAATCGGCGATTGCTATTGGTTCAGGGGTATTTTTAGTCACCACCGCTTCGCTGCCGGCTTCGACTGAATTTATCGTCCCGTTTTTCAAAAATGTGGTGTATCCCTTTGGTGCAATTGGGTTTTGTGTCTTAACCTATTTTGTCATTGTTGGGACATCAAACGCCGTCAACCTGACCGATGGTTTGGATGGCTTGGCGGCGATGCCGGTGGTGTTGGTGGCGGCGGCGTTATCGGTTTTTGCTTATGTCGCTGGGCATACGGTTTTTGCCCAATATTTGGGCCTGCCGCATATTCCGGGGGCGCACGAAGTTGTCGTATTCTGTGCCGCGATGTGTGGGGCGTGTTTAGGTTTCTTGTGGTTTAACGCTTATCCTGCCCAAGTGTTTATGGGCGATGTCGGGGCCTTGGCGTTAGGTGCGGCGTTGGGTGCGGTGGCCGTGATTGTGCGGCAAGAAATCGTGCTATTTGTCATGGGTGGTGTTTTCGTGATGGAAGCAATCTCGGTGATGTTGCAAGTGGCATCGTTTAAGATGACGGGCAAGCGCATTTTCCGCATGGCACCACTACATCACCATTTTGAATTAAAAGGTTGGAAAGAAACCCAAGTCGTGGTGCGCTTTTGGATTGTGACCATGATGTTGGTGTTGGCTGGGTTGGCGACGTTAAAACTGCGCTAAAGCGAGGGCTTCAGCGTTTTTGCGGATGTGGCGGACGGAAAATGAACATGACGGCAACAACTTTATCGCGTGGCCTAAACGGTAAAACCGTAGGCATTGTGGGGCTGGGAGATTCCGGTGTTGCAACCGCACACTGGTTGCGTGGATACACTAAGCAACTGGTGTTGATTGATAGCAACCCTGATTCTCTGGCAGCGCAACATCTGCAAGAGCTCGAATTTCCTGCCGAGTTCCGTTTAGGCTCGTTTACGCCGGCAACTTTTGCTGGCTGTGATTGTTTAGTGGTGAGCCCAGGCGTACCGTTGGCCACCCCTGAAATTGCTGCTTTCCGCCGTCAAGGGGGTGAAGTGGTCGGGGATGTCGAGCTGTTTGCCCGCACCCTGTCTGAACATGCGGTGAAAATCATTGCTATCACCGGCTCTAACGGTAAATCGACTGTAACCGAGCTGTGTGGGCACTTGTGCCGTCATGTTGGGCTCGAAACCGTGGTGGCCGGCAATATTGGTTTTCCAGTGTTGGCAGCCTTATTACAAGCAGAAAATAACGGCGCTTTGCCGGATATTTTTGTGTTGGAGCTGTCCAGTTTTCAATTGGAAACCACGACCTCGTTAAATGCCACTGCCGCGACAGTGCTCAATATCTCGGAAGACCACCTCAATCGTTATACCGACTTACTCGACTACGCCCACAGCAAACGGACGGTGTTTAACGGTAATGGGGTGCAGGTGTTAAACCGTGATGACTTATTTGTCCGTGCGATGGCGCGCCAAGGTCGTCCGGTAAAAACCTTTAGCCTGAGTTTTCCTGCTGATTATCGAATGGTGACCCGCGAAGGGGCGCCCTGGCTGAATATTGACGGTATCGCGGTTTTTGATTTAGCCAGTTTTCCACTGACTGGTTTGCACAATGCGGCGAATGCGCTGGCGGCATTGGCGTTGTGTGAAGCGTGTGGCTTAGATCGTGAACAACTGTTGGTGGGGTTGGCCTCATTCCGTGGCTTGCCACACCGCGTAGAGTGGGTGGCCAAAATTGGCACAGTCGATTTTTACGATGATTCCAAAGGAACCAATGTTGGCGCGACGGTTGCGGCCCTAAATGGCATGTCACGCCGCGTGGTGTTGATTGCCGGTGGTGATGGCAAAGGGCAAGACTTCACGCCGCTGTCGCCCGCTTTGGCGCGAATTGGGCGAGCGGTGTTATTGATTGGTCGAGATGGCCCGACAATTGAGCAGGCATTAGGCGACCTTGAGATGCCGGTCGAGCGCTGTGCTTCGCTAGAAGAAGCGACACAAAAGGCACTGGCATATGCACAACCGAATGATGTGGTGTTGCTATCTCCGGCGTGTGCTAGCTTTGATATGTTCCGCAGCTATGCCCATCGTGCCGAGGTATTTGTGATGGAAGTGTTGCGTTTAGCGGGTGAGGTTTCTGCATAACTTACCCCTCCCATGTGGTGGGTTTTCTTGAGGTGCACATGAAATTGCGTTTGCGCTGGAGCCAAAGCGTTGGACGCCCTTCTATTCCCCAAACCAGCTTAGATGAGCCTTTGATGTGGGTGATTGCTGCCCTGCTATCCATCGGGTTGGTGATGGTGTTTTCGGCATCAATTGCGTATGCCGAAGCGGGGCGTGATACCAACAGTCGTTATTTCTATCTCGTCCGTCACTCAATCGTATTAGTGATTGCACTGACGGGCGCTTGGGTGACTTTTCAATTTCCTTCTGAATTTTGGCGCAAGCATGCGCCAAAATTGTTTATGTTTGCCATGTTTTTATTGGTGCTGGTATTGGTGCCTGGTATCGGTAAGGTGGTCAACGGCTCGCGGCGGTGGATTTCATTGGGGTTTATGAACCTACAACCGTCCGAAGTGATGAAACTCGCTGTAGTGTTGTATGCCGCTGATTACACGGTTCGCAAAGCCGAGTTTATGCACAGCATTGTCAAAGGCTTTGTTCCGATGGCGGTGGCGGTGTTGCTGGCGGGGACGTTGTTGCTGTTAGAGCCCGATTTTGGTGCTTTTGTGGTGGTGGCCTCGATTACGATGGGCACGCTGTTCCTCGGTGGCATTAACGGCAAAATTTTCACCGGCCTGATTTTTACCTCTTTAGCGGGTTTTGTATTGTTGATTATCAGCTCGCCCTATCGTTTAGAGCGAGTGGTGGGGTTTATGGACCCGTGGCGTGATCCGTACGGTAAAGGTTATCAACTATCGCATTCGCTGATTGCCATTGGTCGCGGCGGCTGGGATGGGGTGGGTTTGGGTAATAGTGTCGAAAAGCTGTTTTATCTACCAGAAGCACACACCGACTTTTTAATGGCCGTGATTGCAGAAGAATTTGGCCTTATTGGGGTGTCAACTGTCATTGGTTTATTTGCGTGGTTGGTGTGGCGTGCGTTTCAAATTGGTCTCACCGCACGTTCACAAGAACGCTATTTCCAAGCGTTGGTGGCACAAGCAACCGGTATTTGGATTGGGGTTCAGGCGTTTATCAATATCGGGGTGAATATGGGTCTGTTACCGACCAAAGGGCTGACCTTGCCGTTATTGTCCTATGGTGGCAGTGCCTTATTAGCTAACTGTGCCATTTTGGCGATTTTATTGCGGATTGATTGGGAAAACCGGCGGATTTTACGGGGATATAAACTGTGAGCAAACGAACAGCGCTGATTATGGCAGGGGGAACAGGTGGGCATATTTTCCCTGCTTTGGCTGTCGCGGATGAATTACGAGAACGGGGCTGGGACATTATTTGGTTGGGTGCTGAAGGTGGCATGGAAACCCGTATTGTCCCCCCGCGTGGTTACACGGTAGAAACGCTGGCGATTAAAGGTTTACGCGGCAATGGGGTATTGGGTTGGTTGAAATTACCGTTTACCTTGCTGCGTGCGTTTAGTCGATGTGCAGGATTGATTCTGAGCCGGCGGCCTGATGTGGCCTTTGGTTTTGGCGGCTACACTGCCTTTGCCGGTGGGGTGATGATGCGCTTTTTCTGGAAACCGTTGGTGATTCATGAGCAAAACTCGGTTGCTGGCTTAACCAACCGTGTGTTGGCAAAAATCGCATCGCGCACCCTCTATGCTTTTCCAACCGCTTTTTCTAATCAGGATGGTTTGGTTGGTAATCCTGTCCGCGAAGACATTGCACGTTTATTACCCCCTGCCCAACGCTTCGCCCAACGCCAAGGGCCGTTACGGGTGTTGGTGGTGGGGGGGAGTTTAGGGGCGAAAGTCTTTAATGATGTGGTGCCGGCGGCTTTGGCGTTATTACCAGCAGAAAAACGCCCAATCGTGATTCATCAGGCCGGCAAACAACATATTGATGCTTTGCAACAGGCGTATCAAACCGCCGCTGTGCAGGCTGATCCCCGCGCTTTTATCGATGATATGGCATCTGAATATGCCAAGGCAGATATTTTAATTTGTCGTGCCGGTGCGCTTACCATCGCTGAATTAGCCGCTGCTGGTTGTGCCAGTATTTTGGTGCCCTTTCCACACGCAGTTGACGATCATCAAACAGGCAATGCCCGTTTATTGTCCGATTGCGGTGCAGCATGGTTAATTCCTCAACCGGAATTAACGGCAGAAAAATTAGCCGAGTTATTAAGCGGATTATCCCGTGAAACCTGTTTAACGATGGCAGAAAAAGCACGACAACATGCGTGCCCTGATGCGGCAAAGCGGGTTGCTGAAATCGGTATTTCACTCACTGCTTAAGTGAAAATACGGAAAAACCGCAAAAAATACGGTATTCTTACACGCTGTTTATCCCCTGCGCCGTAAAACCTCGCCATTCATGGCGGGGGTATCAGGCGCAAACGGCAAAGCCGTTTTTGGGTTTTGTGTTGCGGTTGTAAAGTAAAAACAAATCAATGTTTACTTTGCTGTTTGTATAATAAACGAATGAAACGACTTCAAGCCTTCAAATTCCAACTGACACCTAACGGCCTGCAAAAACGACACATGTCGCGCTTTGCGGGTTCGTGTCGGTTCGTCTTTAATAAGGCGTTGGCGTTGCAAAAGGAATGGTATCAGACTGACCCCACGATTCGATTTTCTTACGTCAA
>NZ_ATVC01000030.1 GCF_000420525.1 Aquaspirillum serpens DSM 68 | reverse complement strand
TGGTGGGTCGGGCGAGATTCGAACTCGCGACCAACGGATTAAAAGTCCGCTGCTCTACCGACTGAGCTACCGACCCCTCGAAAAGAGAACGAAACTATACCGAAGCTTAAAAAATACGTCAACAAAAAATCATCAAATTAACGAATTTTTTCTAACTGAGCGACAAATTCCTGCGCGGAAACAAAGCCGATAATCCGTCCGCGTTCAGTGCCATTCAAAAAAAGCATGATACCGGGTGGGCCATACAGGCCGAATTGCTTTAATAACGCTTGGTGTTCGCTGTTGTTGGCCGTGACATCGGCCTTGAGGCGAACAAATCGTTGCAACGCCTGTTGCACCTGTGGATCAGGTAAGGTGTTGGCTTCCATCTCTTTACAGGCTACACACCAATCTGCATAAAAATCCAATAAAACAGGCTGTCCGTTGGCGTTGCGTAAGGCTTGTTGCCATTCGGCTACGTTGTTAATTTTTTGAAAAGGCAGTAACTGCGTAGCCGTGTTGGCAGTTTTACCCTGTAAAAAGGCTAACGGTTGCCAAGGATGATGGCTGCCACCGAGTGCACCAATCCATTGCGCGCTACCCACAAGCAATAAAATCAGTGCCAATAAACGAACAAACAGATCTCTACGGCTGATACGGCGCGGTAAGCGTTGAAATAACCCCAAAAAAACTGCACACCCAAGAGCCAAACTTCCCCACAAAGCCAAGGACAAAGCAGACGGCAGGAATGGGCTGGCAAGGTAGATGGCCAGTCCTAACATCACCACCCCAAACACCGCTTTGACCCGATTCATCCAATGTCCGGCGCGTGGTAAAAAATGGCCGCCTAATGTGCCAACTAACAAAAGAGGCAATCCCAGCCCCAAGGCCATGAGATACAGTGCCGCACCACCAAACCACGCATCACCGGTGCTGCCAATATAACCTAGCGCCACTGCCAACGGCGGCGCGACACAAGGCCCCACAATCAGCGCAGACAGTGCACCCATCACAAACACCGACAATAAACGGCCACCGGATAACTGATGTCCGCTTTGATGGAGACGACTTTGCCACGCGGCAGGCAGTTGAATGTGGATGACATCAAACATCGCCAGTGCAAACAATACAATCAGCGCGCTGGCAGTCAGCATCACCGCCGGTTGTTGTAACCACACGCTTAATAAACTCCCCGTCAGACCGGCGGCAATGCCGATCAGGGTGTAACTGAGTGCCATCCCCTGCACATAACTCATCGACAACCAAAACCCGCGCCAGCGTGTTAAATGGCTACCCTGACCAGCAACAATCGCCGAGATGATAGGGATCATTGGGTACATACAAGCAGTGAGGGCAAGGCCGAGGCCTGAAATAAAAAACAGGGCTAAACTGCCCCAGCGTGAGGAACTGGCGAATTCACCTAACCCACTGCCCTGTGCTGGTGGAGTAGAGGAAGAAAACCATTCTTGCCAAGCACTGGGCTTGTCTTGCGGTGTCAGTTTGATGGTTTGTGGTGGATAACACACGCCGACATCGGCACAGCCTTGCAATGAAACAAACAAAGCCCACTGCCCTGTTGGTGGGGCGCTGAGTTGGTGCTCAGTGGTAAGACGATGGCGATAGATACCGGTTTGACCAAAAAACGGATCTTTTTTGTCTTCGGCGGTGGGAAGCGGCTGATGTTGTAAAGCTTGTTCGGGTTCGATTCGCCATGCCAATTTATCGCGATAGAGATAGTAACCGTCAGCAATTTGATAATGCACACGCAGCAATGTGCCTTGCTGTTCTAATCTAACTTGGAACGCTTGTTCTGGTGGTAATAGATCATCTTGCTGTAAAGCCCAGCCTAAACCACTCCACAACATGGCACAAATCAGCAGAATACTTCGCCACCACGTTAACATTGTGTGTTCCCTTGGCTTGAAATGGTTTCATTGTTCACCCATGTCAGATAGGCAGGTAAACCTGCTGCCACTGGCCACGCAATGATTTCTGGTGTTTCATACGGGTGATGTTGTTGTAAATAGCGTTCAACGGCGGGATAGGCAGTAGCCGTGGTTTTACACAATAAGGGAATTTCTGTGGCTTGTTCAATTTGGCCTTGCCAGCGATAAATCGATTGCACCGGCGACAACAGATTGACACAAGCGGCAAGCTGCTCACTGATTAAACCCTGTGCTAAGCGTTCGGCACAGGCAAGATCGGGGGCATTACATAACACGAGCCAAACTGGCTGAGATTTTTGGATAGCGTTCATGCGTATCTTTCTTCTATTACTGTTGGGGTTTCCCCTGCTCGAGATGGGCTTGTTGGTGTGGCTCGGCAGCAAATTTGGGTTGTGGGTGTTGTTGTGGTTGATTGCCACCACCGTACTCGGTGTGATGATGCTGCGTCATTATGGTGTCAGTGCCTTGTTGCCGGTGTGGGGCATGATGCGGCAAGGGCAAATTTCGTTATATCAATTGTTATGGCCGATTCGTTTTGTAATCGCTGGGGTGTTATTCCTGATTCCTGGGGTGTTGACTGATATTGCCGCCATTTTATTACTGTTACCTTTCGGGGGGCCGGCACTACAGACGCCCTCGCCAGCGTCCTATGGTGAATCGCCCTTTACTCCACCCCCTCGCAGTGGCGCAACCGCCGGCGAACATACGACCATTGATGGTGAATATCAACGTGTGGATGATGCACCGCCGCCACGTTTGCGTGATTAAGCGCCCTGCTCCCAGCGCGAGATTGTCGCCAGTACGGTGGCGCTGGGTTGCTGAATAATGACCACTTTACGGCGGCTGGTTTCGCCACTGCTTAAACACAGACTGCGCATAGGGATGGCAAGTTCCTCGGCTAAAAAGCGCAACAGGGCTTGATTGGCCTTGCCGTCAACCGGCGGTGCTGCCAAGCTAATTTTTAATGCTTCGCCATACAAACCCACGATACGGGTTTGTTTTGCCCCAGGCTGGATATGCAAGGTTAAGCGTATGCCTTGTTCTGTTTCGGTAAAAAATGCCATTTATTTTGCCAAAGCATCAAAAACCGCTTATTTTACCCTGTGCTACCAAGTTAACTTAAGGAGAGTTATAAATGGATATTGGAATTTCTGATCAAAATCGTGCTGAGATTGCCGAGGGTTTATCGCGCTTGTTGGCTGATACCTATACCCTGTATTTGAAAACCCACTACTTCCACTGGAATGTCACGGGTCCGATGTTCCAAACACTGCATTTGATGTTTGAAACCCACTACAACGAATTGGCATTGGCGGTTGATTTAGTGGCCGAGCGTATTCGCTCGTTGGGCCATATCGCCCCCGGTACTTACGCTGCTTATGCCCGTTTGTCGTCGATTCAAGAAACCGAAGGCGTGCCCAAGGCTCAAGATATGATTCGTGAGCTGGTAGCGGGGCATGAGGCTGTCTGTCGCACTGCACGCAGTGTGTTTCCTTTGGCAGAAAAAGCCTCGGATGAATCGACTGCCGATCTGTTGACTCAGCGTCTGCAAGTGCATGAAAAAACGGCATGGATGTTGCGCAGTTTGTTAGAGAACTGATCGATTGCTTTACTCTGACGTCTTAGGCAGGCCATTCTGATGCAGGATGGCCTGCAGTTGTTTTAGCAATCCGTTACACTTGCCGCTTTCATGCTTTGTGGTTGCCCTTGCATGTCTGCTTTTACTCTCTCTTCTTCTTACGATGCCCGTCCCTTTTGGGTGGCGGTGGCTATTTCTTTGGTGTTGCATATTGCCGTATTGGCGGGTGTGCGTTTTGTGGTGCCCAATCCTGAGAAATTCGTCAATACCGTTGCGCTCGATGTGGTGTTGGTTAACAGTAAATCGGCACAAGCACCGGAAAAACCGGATGTGCTGGCACAAACTAATTTAGACGGTGGTGGTAATACTGATGAGCCAAAACAACGCGCTGCCACGCCGCTGCCGCCACAGGCCAATGACACGCCTAATAATGCGTTGACCATTAAACAAGCACGGCAAAAGTCGCTTGAAACGGAATCTGACCGTCTAGCGCGGCAATTACGCCTACCCGGTGAAGGGCCAACGGAGCAAGTCGAACGGAAACCGGCGCCGGTGCAAAACTTTGACCGCAGTGCTTTGCTAGAACAAGCAAAAGACATTGCGCGCTTAGAAGGGGAAATTGCCGAGCGTCATCATGCTTACCAAACTCGCCCGCGCCGAGCGTTTTTTGGTGGGCGGGCGCGTGAGGCTCGTTTTGCCCGTTATGTGGAAGATTGGCGTTTGAAAATTGAACGGGTGGGCAATTTGAACTATCCACAAGCCGCCCGCGATCAGGCAATTTACGGCAGTTTGATTTTGAGTGTCGAGATTCGTGCCGATGGCAGTCTTGCCCGTGTCAAAATCGACCGCAGTTCGGGTGAGGACGTCTTAGACGAAGCAGCAAAGAACATTGTTAAACTGGCGGCTCCCTACTCTCGTTTCCCCGAAGAATTGGCCCGCGACTACGATACCTTAACCATTGTCCGGACATGGTCGTTTACCCGAGAAAACCAGCTTGCGACCAGTGGTCGTGATTAACCGAGTGAGAATTTCTGATGTATGAAGTGAACCGCAGTGTGGTGATTGTCAAACCGAAACAGCCATTTGCCGATTGGTTGGCCACCTTAGATGTGGAATGGCCGCAAGATGCGCCGCCATCGTTGATGCAGCTACGAGAAGACTGTAATGCCTTCTTAATTCCGCCGGCGGAAGATGTGACCGACGCCAAGGACTATATCCGGCAGCATTGGCAAGATATTTTTGAAGGGGAATTGGCCGATTGGACTGAAGATGACAGCGAATGGCCGGCTAAACGCACCCCCAATATTTTTCAACAGTGGTTTGAAGTGGAACTGCATTCGGTGTTGACTGATCTATGTGAAGACAGTCTCGACCGTGAAAGCTTTGTGCCGATTGCGCTGAATGCTTTAGGCAGCAAAGACTGAACCCATTGCCTGCTACTGAAAGAAAGAATACCCGATGAGTGACACCAAAAAACATCAAATCGATATTAAAGTGCGTGGCTATCACTTAGATGTGTATGGTCATGTCAACAACGCCCGTTATCTGGAGTTTTTAGAAGAGGGCCGTTGGGCTTTTTTTGAATGTAACCATAGCTTAGAACCGTTTTTGCAATCAGATATCGCCTTTGTGGTGGTTAATATCAATATCAACTACCGCCGTCCTGCCTATATGAATGAGGTGTTGACAGTCGAAACCTTTATCAGCAAGGTCGGTAGCCGCAGTGGCACGATTAAACAAGTGGTGTCTCTCAGTCAAACCGGCGCTGTGGTGGCTGATGCCGAGGTGACCTTTGTCTTATACGATGCGAAGCAAGACCGAGCGATTGCGATTGAAGGCGATATGCGGCAATTACTGGAACAATTGTTAGTGACAACTGAGGTCGCACAATGAAAAAAGCCCTGCTTGCTCTGGCATTGCTGGTCGTAGTGGCGGTGGTGGGTTTGGCCCTGACCGACAAAGAAATGGCACCGCAGGCCAATTTCACGACCTTAGAAGGGGAGAATCATCAATTTGCGGCGTTACGCGGCAAAGTGGTGTTGGTGAACTTCTGGGCAACCAGTTGCCCCGGTTGTATCCAAGAAATGCCTGACTTGGTGAAAACTCATCAGGCTTATGAGGCGAAGGGTTATACTACTGTGGCGGTTGCCATGAGTTATGACCCGCCGAATTTTGTGCGGGAATATGTCAAAACCAACCGCTTGCCTTTCATGGTGGCATTAGACAGCGATGGCGGCTTGGCGCGTGCATTTGGTGATATTCAGCTCACCCCAACCAGCATTCTGATTGATAAAGAAGGCCGGATTGTGAAACGCTATTTGGGTGTACCCAATTTCACCGAGCTAAATCAACTGATTGAAGAAAAACTTAAGGCTTAGTGCCGCAGACTGGGCAGGTGGGGTCGGCGTGTAAATTCACATAACGCCACTCACCTGCTATCCCATCATAACGTCCCAAACGACCGCGCTGTTTGCTGGGTAGATGTAACAGCAATTTCAATGCCTCGGCTGCCTGACTACAGCCAATAATCCCCACCAGCGGTGAAAATACGCCGAACAACGCGCACGGCCCATCTTGGTTATCACCTTCCGCCGGAAACAGACAATGGTAACAACCTGTGGTAGCTTGGCTGGCAGGGTCGAACACCGCTAATTGCCCGTGAAAACGCACGGCGGCACCAGAAACCAACGGTGTTTTTGTCGCAACACAAGCGGCATTGATTTGATGACGGGTCGGGAAATTATCGCTGCAATCGAGCACCACATCAGCCAACTGAACCTGTTCGAGTAAGGCCGATCCTTCTAGGCGATGGGGCAGGGCAAGCAGGCTAATATCGGGGTTGATGTCGCGCAGTTGGGCAACGGCAGATTCGGCTTTATTCCAACCAAGACGAGATTGTTGGTGAATGATTTGTCGCTGTAGATTGGTGAGGTCAACGCTGTCGTCATCACAGATGACTAAGCTACCCACACCGGCGGCAGCGAGGTAAAGCGCGGCGGCGGCTCCCAAGCCACCGGCTCCAATCATTAATACTCGAGAGGCAAGCAGCGCCTGTTGGCCGGCAATATCAATTTCATCTAACAAAATATGCCGACTGTAACGGCTTAAATCACGGTCACTCAATTCCACCACGAGTTAGGTCTCTTCGGCATTTTTACGCATAAAACGAATATCGAGCTGTTTCAACTTGCGATAGAGATGGGTGCGTTCTAACCCAACTTTATTAGCCACACGGCTCATATTGCCTTTCTCAATCGCAATGTGATATTCGAAATAACGCCGTTCAATTTGCTCGCGCAATTCGCGCAGTGGCAAATTAAAGTCGAACAGACTGTCTTCCAATGGCCGTTCTTGGCGGAATTGCGACAACACCTTATTGACCGATTCAACGGTGATTTCGTCCTGATCGGCGGTCAGTGCCAGACTCTTGGTGATGCTTTTGAGTTGTTCTAAGTTACCAGGCCAATCGTACTGCCGTAGGGCATTTAAGGCAGCAGTGCTAAAGCGGCGTGAGGGTACCTGCTTGGTCTCGACCATTTCATTTAAAATTTGCTCGGCCAGTTCAACAATATCCTCGGCTTGCTCACGCAAACTCGGCACCGGAATGATGATGCTTGATAGCGAGGTTAAGAGGCGGTTGTCGCACTCATTATCAATCAACAACTCTTGCAAGGGACGACTACAGGAACACACCAAGCGCACGTTATAGCGGTCGAGTTTGCTCAGGAGAAATAACAGACCTTGTTGAATGCGGCGCGGGTAGTTACCAATTTCTGCCAGATATAACACGCCACCATTGGCTTTTTGTAACAACTCCAGCGGGGTATCTGCCAGCTGTTCTAATTTATTGGGCACAATCCATGGTGTATTGGCTTGATGGAAAAAACGCGCCACCAGTTCAAACCCCACACCACGTTCACCAGTCAGCAACACCGGCGATTTGACATTTACCACTCGCTCTAATTGGCGTTTGAGCTCTAAGATGGCCGGCGATTTGCCGAGCCGATCGAGGTTAAGGCTCTTTTTTCCTTGCATATCGCCATATTTCAGTGCTCGTTGGATGGTGCTTAACAGCTTTTGTAGGGCAATCGGTTTTTCTAAAAAATCGAAGGCGCCGATACGGGTGGCCTCAACCGCCGTATCAATACTGGCGTGACCACTCATCATAATGACCGGCATATTGAGTTGGCCTAATTTTGCCCATTCTTTTAATAAGGTGACGCCATCACAATCGGGCATCCAAATATCGAGCAAAACTAAAGCAGGGCGTGTTTGATCCCGTAGTTGGCGGGCAAGTTCGGCATTTTCCGCCAAGGCGACGGTGTAGCCCTCATCTTGTAAAATTTCTGACAAGAGTTCTCGAATACCGATCTCGTCATCGACGATCAAGATGTCGCTACTTCGCATGGTGTCTCCAATAAGGGCAACGTGAGCACCACCTGTGCCCCTCCTTCGGAGCGATTCCCGACGGAGATATTGCCCTGATGTTCTTCAAGAATTTTTTTCACTACTGCCAAGCCTAGCCCTGTCCCTTTGGTTTTATTGGTGACATAAGGCTCGAAAGCACGAGGCAAAATGTCGGGATTAAAGCCAGGCCCGTTATCATTAAAAATTATGACGCAAGAATTCTGCGATTCGCTAGTGCTAATGTGAAGCATTGGCTGGGGAACGTCAAGCATTGCATCTTGCGCGTTGCTAAGTAAATTATGCAACACTTGGCGTAGTAAAGTCGCATCACCCAAGATAAATAGTGGTTGTGGATACAGTGTCAGTTGAACGTCAATATAGCCTTCATACAACGCCAATACGTCCCGTAAGAGGTCGTTCACGTCCAGTTGAATCAGTTTGGCGCTAGGGGCGCGGGCATAATCGCGGAAGGCATCTACCATCCGCTTTAACGCTGCTACTTGTTTGACGATAGTATCGGTACTGCGCTGAAGCATATCGGCATCGCTGGCTTGTAACTTATCTGCCAGCTTCATTTGCAAGCGTTCTGCTGATAGCTGAATTGGGGTCAGTGGATTACGAATTTCATGCGCCAAGCGTTTAGCGACCTCACCCCATGCCGCGTCGCGTTGTGCACGCACCAATTCGGTAATGTCATCAAATACCAACACCACACCATGACCACGACTATCCAGTAGGCGAGTGCCGCGTGCTAATAACAAGCGTTCACCTTGGTTGGCGCTGTAATGTAACTCACATTGCCAATCATGGTTGCTGTGTAGGGCATCGGCTTGTTGCAGCAGCATTTCTACTACTGGCGCAAGATGAGGCTGATAGGCCGGCCAGTCGGCCAGTGGGTAGTCTGCCAATGGGGTGAAATCAACATCTAAAATACGCTCGGCACTGAGATTGTGAGCACGCAACAGGCTTTCACCATCAAACGCCAACACCCCCGCCGACAGATTGCCCAAGATGCTTTCTAGATAGGCTTTGTTCGCTTCGATTTCGGCTCGTGACGCATCGGTATCGGCCCGTGCTTCTGCCAACTGCCTTGTCATGCGGTTAAACATGGCTGTCAACACTCCAAGCTCATCGCGTCGATGGACACGGTGCTTACGGGAGAAGTCGCCTTTTGCTACGGCGCGGGTGCCGGCGGCAAGGTCGGATAGCGGGGCGGAAATGCGCCGCGATAGCAACATACCCAGTGCAATCGCTGCAAATAAGGCTAACAACAAGGTGACAGTGAGGGTTTGCCGATACAGCTGTTTTAAGCCATCACGAGATAAAGCCAACTGGCGATATTCGGCGCGGGTGTTTTCAACCAGTTGTGCATCTTCAACAATTTGGGGTGGGGCTGGGTGGAGCAGCTGTAATAATTTGCGGTCGCCACCATTCCACCCCAAAGGTTGGATGGGCAGCACCACTCGTAGCGCCAAAGCATGACCGCCGACCGATTCAATGGCACGGTAGCTGCCGCCGTGTTGCACGCTAATCAACATCTCTGGCGTGGGCCGCATTGGACTGAGGCTGGCGGCTTCGTTACCAGCAAAGGCCAATAAACGCCCCTTGGCATCAAAAACGGCAATTTCTTGCACCCCAAGTTGCTCACGTAAACGTGATAACAGTAATACTGAATTGGTGCCGCTGCTTGGCTGTTCTGCCAAGGTGCGGGCGGTGTATTCGCCTTTATTCGCTAGATCGGCTAGCAGATAATCGAGGGCATTGCGGCCAAGATTTAAGCCACGGTCTAACGCTGCCTCGACCCGAACATTAAACCAGCTTTCGATGCTGCGATTGAGGAACAGGACCGACACCGTAAACAATAAAATACCCGGCAAGACACTGACTAAGGCAAACATGGTAACCATGCGCCGTGTCAGTTTTGCACCAAACACCCGCGCCTTAATTTCTAACCGCAGTTGCCACAGCTGCCGGCCAATCAGGGTACCTAGCCCAACCAGTAATAGACCATTGAGGGCAAACAGCTCCCAATACCAATCCGCAAAGCGCGAGGTGCTACCACTGGCCATCGCCAATAGATACAACAGCAAGGTGCCAAGCGAGGCGAGTGCTAATAGCCAATAACGCATTATTTCTCGCTCCCACGTTCAGCATTGTCGAATAATGTCAGATTCACCCACTCCGAATCCAATACCCATTCTTGCGAGCTCATAATATTGAGTTGGAACGGGCGCGGCAGTTGTGAACGGTCTAACACCAAGCGGACACGGCCACTAAAGTCTTGAATTTTTGCTTTTCCTACCGCCTCGCGTGGTAAGACACGCCAACCACGAATCCCCCCGATACTGGCTAAAGCATCGTTGAGCGTCAGGTGGTTTTGATATAACCCCCCGCTGCTGATGCGGTATTGTTGAGTCAGAGAGAGATAACTAAGCTTGTAATAAATTTGCGCGGTTGGTTCAAACCAATCGGAAATCCGCCGCCACAGTGCATAGCTGCGCGGACGGGTCAATTCAAAATCTAAGCGGAAAGTCAGTGGCACGCCTTGTTCTAAGGCATCCAACAAGGTTGGGTTGAGATGCACAGCAAAGCGGGTGTTGACCGCCAATGCCCCTTCGACCAACTCGGCAGATGCCACGCGTGCTTGTGCGCCACGAGGCTCGGCTTGTGCCCATGGACTGATCAAACAAGCGCACAATAAACCGAGGCGCATAAGGGAGAACACGGCTTGCATGGAGAAGAGGCTTTATCCGTTTTTCTGTAATAGCGCGTAGAAAAAGCCATCATGATGACTGGTCGGCAATACCGCATGTTGCCAGACTAAGTTTGCATCGCGATGGCGTTGTAAAAATTGTTCGATTTGTTGTTCGTTTTCGCTGCGGAAAATC
This sequence comes from Aquaspirillum serpens DSM 68, assembly GCF_000420525.1. Classification (GTDB taxonomy): domain Bacteria; phylum Pseudomonadota; class Gammaproteobacteria; order Burkholderiales; family Aquaspirillaceae; genus Aquaspirillum; species Aquaspirillum serpens. The sequence goes on along the minus strand of NZ_ATVC01000030.1, from coordinate 19,946 downwards.
GAACAAGTGGCATATAACATCTTGCCGCCGTTGGCTAAGGTCGGCCACAGTGCATCAATCAATTTTGCCTGTTGTTGGGCAAATTGACGGATATCGGTTTTACGGCGGTTCCATTTCACATCAGGATGGCGGCGCACCACACCGGAGGCGGAACACGGCACATCGGCCAAGATGCGGTCAAATGTTTTGCCGTCCCACCATTTTTTGGTCTCTGCTGCATCCGCTACCTGACACTTGGCTTGTAGCTGCAAGCGTTGTAGGTTTTGTTCGACACGGCGCAAACGCTGTGCATCATGGTCGAGCGCCAGTAAATCCAACTGATATTGTTCCAGTAAATGGCAAGTTTTCCCCCCAGGGGCCGCGCAGGCATCTAATACCCGCATGCCATCCTGACAATCGAGGTAATCGGCAGCCAGTTGTGCGCCGATGTCTTGTACCGAACAACTGCCAGCAAAAAAGTTGGGTAATTTATCGACATTCACTGGTTTGGTCAGGCGAATGGCAAGCGGTGCCTCGCCTTGGCGCACTGGTAACGCAACCAAGCTGGCGGCTAATTCTGCTTGTTCTAGCTGTTGCAAATAGTCGGCTGCAGTTTGTTGGCGCAGATTGACCCGCAGACTCATCGGCGGATGTTCATTGCTGGCTTTTAAAATCGCTTTCCAGTCTTTGGGATACTGACTGCGTAATTCAGCAATCCACCAATCTGGGTGATTCCAAAATGCGACGGTATCGCGAGCGAGTTCGGTTTCTAAGGCTTCGCGTTGGCGTAGAAACTGCCGCAATACGGCATTCACCAACGATTTGAACTTACCGTTTTCGTGCTGGGTGGCGGCACGCACTGCATGATCGACAATGGCATGTTGGGCGGCGCGGGTGTGTACCAACTGATAGATTGCCACGCTTAGCAGTGTATCGACAAAACGATCTGCCAATGGTGTTTTCAACAGTCGTGCCAATGTTGCCTGCAACCAACCATAGTGCCGCAACGTACCATAACACAGGTCTAATAGGGCGGCGCGTTCTGCTCCAGACAGTTCAGGATGTTGTGCCTGAGTGCTGTGCAGTTGGTCACTGAGATTGCGCCCATTGAGAACGTTGAGCAAGGTATGGCTAGCAAGGGATTGCAGGATGAACATGTAAAACTACCGTCACAGAGGTGAAAAAACAGCCACAGCGGTCTAAGGCTGTGGCTGTAAAAAAGAGGCTAATTGTAGCGCAAGTCTCTGGCTTGATGGCGGTTTCGACAGTTAAACACGATGATCCATGTCAAAGGCCGGTACGGCTTCTTGGCAACTGTGGCCCACAATCCGTGCCGGTACCCCTGCTGCTGTGCAATGGGCAGCGACATCTTCGAGCACCACGCTACCGGCGCCAATTTTGGCGCCATCACCCACGCGGATATTGCCAAGAATTTTTGCTCCTGCCCCAATCAACACCCCAGAACCGATTTTCGGGTGTCGGTCGCCGCCTTGTTTTCCCGAGCCACCGAGGGTGACGCCATGCAAAATCGACACATCATCGCCAATCACCGCCGTTTCTCCCACTACAAAACCGGTGCCGTGATCGAGCATCACACCCCGCCCAATTTTGGCTGCGGGGTGAATATCCACCCCGCTCATTTCCGAGATACGATTTTGTAGGAACAAAGCTAACGTTTTGCGCCCTTGTTGCCACAGACAATGGGTAATGCGATAGCACTGAATGGCGTGAAAGCCTTTGAAAAACAGAAACGGTGTCGAGTAATTGCCACAGGCAGGGTCGCGCTCGTAGTGGGCGCGAATATCGGCACGTGCAATGTCTACTAATTCCGGATCACTTTGATAGGTTTCCTGAAACAGCTCGAGCAAGGCGCGGCCATCCATGACATGACAGATCAGTTTGCTGGATAAATGAAACGCTAACACGTCTTGAAAGCTGTTATGCCTCAACACGGTCATGTGCAAAAAACTCGCCAACAGCGGTTCTTCTGCCGCTGCTGTGCTGACTTCTTGCCGAATCGATTGCCAAATCAGATCTGTCTCAACTGCCATTATGCTTCACCTAAACGCGCTTGATGGCGGGCAATTTGCGCTTGCACTTGTGCTGGCGCGGTGCCGCCGAGGTGATCGCGTTGTGCCAACGAACCTTCTGGTGTTAAGACGTGATACACATCTTGTTCAATTTGGCTGGAGAATTGTTGCAATACTTCAAGGGGCAAATCCGCCAAATCACACCCAGCTTGTTCGGCATGACGTACTGCTCGCGCTACCACTTCGTGACTATCGCGGAACGGCAGTCCTTTTTTCACCAAATAATCGGCTAAATCGGTGGCGGTAGCGAAGCCTTGCAGTACCGCACTGCGCATTGCATCGGCTTTAACTGTGATGCCGCGCATCATGTCAGCGTAGATGCGCAGGGTATCAATCAGGGTATCGATGGTGTCGAACAGCGGTTCTTTGTCTTCTTGATTGTCTTTGTTATATGCTAGTGGTTGCGACTTCATTAGCATTAACAAAGCGAGCAAATGTCCGGTCACGCGACCACTTTTACCACGCACCAATTCCGGTACATCGGGGTTTTTCTTCTGTGGCATGATCGAACTGCCGGTGCAGAAACGGTCGGCAATATCAATAAAGCCAACACGTGGACTCATCCACAAAATCAATTCTTCAGACAGGCGCGATAAATGCACCATCACCAAGCTGGCTGCTGCCGTGAATTCAATCGCAAAGTCACGATCACTCACCGCATCCAAAGAATTTTGGCAAACATCATCAAAGCCCAATAATTGGGCGGTGTATTGGCGGTCAATCGGGAAAGTGGTGCCGGCCAGCGCCGCCGCGCCCAACGGTAAACGGTTGACCCGTTTGCGGCAATCCAACATCCGTTCTTCATCCCGCGCCAGCATCTCAACATAGGCCAACAAGTGATGACCGAAAGTAACGGGCTGTGCCACTTGTAGGTGGGTGAAGCCAGGCATGACGGTGGCAGCGTGGGGAGCGGCGAGTTCTAACAGCGCACGTTGCAAGTCGCGCAATAATTGGCAGGTGGTATCGATTGCACCGCGCAGATAGAGGCGAATATCGGTAGCCACTTGGTCGTTACGGCTGCGGCCTGTGTGTAAACGTTTACCCGCATCGCCAATTTTGTCAGTCAGGCGTTTTTCGATGTTCATGTGAACATCTTCTAAATCGACACGCCATTCAAACTGTCCGCTGCGAATGTCGTTTAACAGTTCGGCCATGCCTTGTTGAATTGCTGCTAAATCCTCGTCTGACAGCACTTTAGCGCGATTGAGCATTTGTGCATGGGCTAAAGAACCTTGAATATCACATTCGGCCATCCGTTGGTCGAAAGACACCGAGGCTGTATAGGTTTTGACTAATTCGCTGACTGGTTCGTTAAAGCGACCAGACCAAGTGTTGTTTTCGTGCATAAGAATTCCGCAGCAATAAAGAGGCGCGTTGTGCAACGCAAAGAAGACTATTTTTCTCTCAAATGACAGGATTGGCAAGAAGCGGTTTTTTGCTGCTATTGATTTGGCGGATGCGCTGCGCTTATCCGCCCTACCATACGCTTTAGCTGAGGGCGGCGGTTAATCATCCCAACTGGGTAGTGGCCGCGTAAGCCACGGTGTGAATTCTGCGATAGGTAAGGGACGGGAGAGCCAATAGCCTTGCAAAATTTGGCAGCCATGCTCACGCAAGAAAGCCGCTTGCTTGACGTTCTCGACCCCCTCCGCCACCACTTCTAGCCCCAACGTTCTTGCCATTGCCAATACCGTTTCTGCAATGGCGCGGGCGTGGGGATCGGTTTCAAGGTCGATCACAAAAGAACGGTCGATTTTGAGCTGGTTAATTGGCAGGCGTTTGATATAGCTTAGGCTGGAGTAACCGGTTCCAAAATCATCAATCGACAGCTTCACGCCCAAACCGGCTAACTGTTGCAAGGTGCGAATGGCTTGTTCAATGTCACTCATTAACATGCTCTCGGTGAGTTCGAGCTCCAACCGTTCTGGATTTAACTGATAGCGTTGAATCAACTCTGACACCCTATCCACTAAATTAGCATCACTGAATTGCACTGCAGATAAATTGACAGCAGCAGACAAGGTGATGCCTTCTTGCTGCCATTGTGCTAATTGACGACAGGTTTCTTCTAATACCCAATCACCAATTTGATGAATCAGACCGGTTTCTTCTGCAACGGGGATAAAGCGCATCGGTGGTACTAAACCGAGGTGGGGATGTTGCCAGCGCAATAATACTTCGACCCCAATCACCTGCTGTTCGGCTACACCGAGTTGTGGTTGATAAACCAAGAAAAACTGCTTTTTGCTTATCGCTTCGCGTAAGCCATTTTCCAACGCCAAGCGTTCTGTCATCCGTTGTCGTAGCTGATGGGAGAACACACGACAAGCATTGCGCCCTTCCAACTTCGCTTGATACATCGCCACATCAGCATAGCGAATCAACTCATCGGGCTCTTCTGCATGTTCTGGATAGGTACAAATGCCAATGCTGGGGGTGAGATTGAGGGTGTAATCGGTAATTCGGTAAGGCTGGGACAGTTCATGTGCCAGAATCAGCGCATGTTGTTCTGCCTGTTGTGCATCATATTCTGGCAGACATAATAAAAATTCATCGCCCCCTTGCCGCGCCGCAAAGCCATTTTCACCTAAAAAGTGACTGATACGCTCCGCGACTGCCTTGAGCAGGAGGTCGCCGATAGCATGACCGAGTGTGTCATTAACTTGTTTAAAACGGTCAAGATCGACAAACAACAAACTAAGCGGGCGGTGGTGGGCGGCGGCTTGTTGTACGATGCTGGCTAAACTTTCTAAGAAGGCAGGCCGGTTGGCTAAACCCGTGAGCTCATCATGTTCCGCCAAATAACGCATCCGCCGTTCCTGTGCTCGCCGTTCACTGATATCCCGCAGCACACACCATGTACCACGGACAGAATCACCTTGCACATAAGGAAAAAAACGCACGGCGACTTCACAGCGTCCGCCTTGGCGATTATCTAACACCAGTTCAATTTCTTGGTTGGCTTGTCCGACTTGGCCTAGCAATGAGTTTAAACGCTGGCGCAACATGCCATCCATTTCACTCGCCAGCCAGCTTTGACAAATACTGCCAGTGAGTTGGCTTTTGTCGAGTTGAAACAACTGACACAGGCTAGGGTTGACATCGATGATGCGGTTATCACAATCGAGCAAAATCAGGCCATCGCGACTGGCTGCAAACAAGGTCTGATAACGAGCCGAGGTAGCGAGAATTTCTGCCTGCTGTCGTTCTAGTTCGGCTTGGTTGGCTAACAAATGATCGGCCATTTCATCGAGCGAGGCGCCGAGTTGGGCAATTTCATCTTTCCCTAGCAAATGAGCACGGGCACTCGCCTCGCCTTTGCGCAGCCGATCAACCACTGACATCAAATAGGCTAAGCGTTTACTGATATAACGGCGGAACAATAAAAAAATGATGCCAGACAAGACAACCAACACCAACCACGAGGCCAAGCCCTGTTGCATGGCCATTTGCCATGCTTTGCGCTTATCTGCTGCGAGGTCATAGCGTAAAAATAAGGTACCGATGTGGGCAGAACGCAAAGCATTGTCGCTTTGCCCGAGTCGAATGCCGGCATAGGCATACACCACATTCAAATCAGAAGAAAAACTGACATCACTGATTTCATGTTTCTTAGCGTGTTCCAACCGAGGTAAATTGACTTCAAAACCTAATTCATTCACGCCCTTGCCAGTCCATTCCTGTCGGTTGCCAACTTGCACCACATTATGGCGGTCTAGCACCAATAAATTGAGGATATGTGGCTCACTGCTCATCGACAGAATGACCCGCCTAACATAAGGCAAATCGCCCTCTAGCAGACGCTCGCCAAGTGCTGCATGAATGCGATCTAATTCATTGAGCACCGCCGCTCGTCCCTTTTGTTCAATATCCCGATGCGCCAGCAGCAAACTGCTGCCCAATGACAACAATAACAACAGCGTAATCATTAAAAACCCCAACAACGGTGCGAGCGTGTGTAACGGATAACGCGGGGCAGGTAGAGAAAAACGCGATGGTTGATTCATCGTTATTCCATCCCTATCGAGGTAAAGAGGGGCTGTTGTGGTGGAATGGTGGTGGCAGGACGTAGGCCCAGCCGATGTAGCGTTTGGGCGATATTTTCAATGGTGCGGCGCAGTTGTGGGCTGTCCTGACCTGTCAGTAAACGCTGGTTTTCTTCTCGATCATAAAAGCGTAGTAGAGTAAGGGCGTGTTGCAATTCATTGCTATACAAGTTTTGCCGTTTCATGACTAGCTGCATGGCAGTTTCTTGTTGTGTCACTAGGGTTTCGGTGTGCTCAAACCATACTTTCACTAATTCACGCAACTGCCGCCGTTGCCCTTTATTCAATTGCTGTGGTCGGACCACCAACACATCAAGAATTTCATTCGGTAACGATCGGCTATCAAACAACACCTTCGCTCCTTGGCGTTGCAGACGCGACAAAATCGGCTCAAAGGTGACCAATCCATCAATCTCGCGGTTAAGAAAACTGGCTTCCTGTTGTTCGAGTGACACCGAGCGAATCTCGACTTCTTTTTTATCCATCCCTGACAATTCCAATGCACGACCTAGCATATAGGCTCCGAGGGTCAGACTATCTGCCCCGACTACCTTGCCGCGTAAATCGGTTACTTGCTTAAATTCTGCCTGTCCTAACAAGGCATCGGCGCCATGAGAATGGCTCAATATCAACGCAATCGCTGCTTGGTTGTCATCCAGCAACAAGGGCACTGCCTCATCGAGTGTCAGTGCCGCTACATCTAAATTGCGGTTGCGAAATGCGCGCAGTGTCTCTGCCGTGGTGGGATATTCATGTAATGACACTCCCTGCGGCAGGGTTTGTTGTTGTCGCGCCAGAAACAGCGGCTCATAGCCTAGCCAAGTGTTTGCACCTATCCGCAAGTTAGTTTCATTTTGGCAAGCAGAGAGACCAATAAGAACGAAAAAAGCCAATAAAGCACGCAAGCAATTTTGCAAATAGAGTGGCATGTTCAATTGGATTGGCCCTCTTTGTTTTCACTAAAATTGTAGTTTAATGGAATATTGCCCTCGTGACATTGACCGATATAAAAGCGTTTTTGTTACCATTGCTTTTATGTCCTCTTTTCCTTCTCTTTCTGCCCTGCCAATTCCGTTATGGGCGGCTCGTCCTCCGCGTGCGGCTTATCTGTTGCCGGTAATAGATGCCTGCGCTTTATTGTTTGCTTTTCTCTGTGGCCTGTTGGTGTTGCTGATGCGGCCAGTGATTGATTGGCACAATTTTCCTGAATGGTGGCAAGACGGGGGGGTGCATCAGTTTTATACCTTCTTGGCGTTTATCGGGATTGCCATTCATACCCTGTGGTGGCGCGGGCATTACAACCGCCGCAAACCGTTTTGGGCGGAAACTGGCGAGGTGGTCCGAATTGTGATTGCGTTGGCCCTGCTCAATGGCGTAACGGTGTTGCTAGCGAAATGGCCGTTTTCGCGTACGGTTTGGTTAGTGGGCTGGTGTATGGCCTGTATGGCGATTCCGCTTGGCCGCTTATTGTTAAAAAGTCTGTTGATGCGCCTGCGGCGTTGGCAACGCCCGACTTTGGTGATTGGTAGTGGCCAACTGGCGGCGGACGCCTGTGCCGCGCTACAAAGCGAGCCTTTGTTAGGTTTTCATATTCGCGGTTTTGTCTGCTTGGATGATTTGAGCTGTGACATTCCGCCAGAAACTGATCTGCCAGTGTTTGCTGCCAGTGCTCAAGAAGTCTTGCAATGGGCGCGTGCGCATCCGCATGCGCATTTGGTGATTGCTTTAGAATCCCCTGCTTTAGAACAGCATGCGGCATTGGTGGCAGAGTTGGGTTTTATTATGCCCGGCTTACATCTGGTGCCGTCCACCGCCGGTTTACCCTTGGTGGGCATGGAGACGCAACACTTTTTTAGCCATGATGTGTTGCTGCTGCGGGCACGGAATAATTTGCTTAACCCACAAGCGATTGCGGTCAAACGAGGCTTTGATATGGTGGTGGCAGCATTATTGTTGCTGTTGTTGTCGCCGTTCTTTGTGGTGGTGGCGTGGTTGACGCGGCGTGATGGGGGGCCGGCTTTTTTTGGTCAGCCACGGGTGGGGCGTAATGGTGAATTGTTTACCTGCTATAAGTTCCGCAGTATGCGGGTAGATGCCGACCGTTTACTAGAAGAATTGCTGGCGCGAGACCCTGTTGCGCGAGAAGAATTCGATACCTTCCGCAAGCTGAAACACGATCCCCGTATTACCGGCATCGGCCATTTCTTGCGCCGCACCAGTTTGGACGAGCTGCCACAGTTATGGAATGTGTTGCGCGGTGAGATGAGTTTAGTCGGGCCGCGTCCGATTATGACGGAAGAAATGCCACGCTTTGGTGATAACTTGGCTTATTACCTTGAAACTCGCCCCGGGATGACCGGCTTGTGGCAGGTCAGTGGTCGCAATCGCTTGCCGTTTCAACGCCGCGTGGAACTCGATGCTTGGTATGTCCGCAATTGGAGCTTGTGGCACGACTTAGCGATTTTATTGAAAACCGTCAAAGTCGTGCTCCGGCGTGAAGGGGCGTATTAAGCGGTCGTGCTGCCTAATGTTGTCCCGACCCACTGTGTGCGGCCAGCAAAAAATTCGCGGCCACTGAGTCGTTTACCGCCTGCCAGTTGTAATTCATCTAACCGCACTTGGCCTTGTCCGCATTGCACCACCGCTCCTTCAGGGGTGAGCTGGTACACGGTGCCGGCTGGGGTCTGTGCGGTGGCAGGGGTGTCGTGATCGACAATGCTGGCACGCCATACTTTTAGCCCTTGGCCTTGCCATTGGCTAAAGGCGCCGGGCACTGGGTGATAGGCCAAAATGCGCCGCACGACACAGGCGGCATGTTGCTGCCAATCAATTTCAGCTTCAGCTTTTTCTAATTTGTGGGCATAGGTGACGCCGTCGCTGGGTTGCGCGATGGTCGGTAATTGGTCGAGTGTTGCCAATGCCGCCACAATCGCTTCTGCCCCTAACTGCGCCAATTTGTCATGCAAACTGGCGGCGGTGTCATCTGCGGCAATCGGCAAGCGGTGTAGAGAGCGAATGGCGCCGGTGTCTAATCCAGCATCCATTTGCATAATGGTGATACCCGTTTCGGCATCGCCAGCCAACAGCGCACGTTGAATAGGTGCGGCACCGCGCCAGCGTGGTAGCAAAGAGGCATGGATATTGAGACAACCTCGTGCTGGAATGTCCAATACTGCCTGCGGTAATAACAAACCATAGGCCGCAACGACCATCAACTCTGCCTCCACCTGTTGCAGCATGGCTTGTGCGTCGGCGTGTTTTAAACTGAGTGGTTGCTCCACCCGTAGCCCATGTTCCAGTGCTAACACTTTGACTGGGCTGGGCTTGAGTTTCATCCCCCGTCCAGCTGGACGGTCGGGTTGGGTGAGCACCAACGCAATATCATGCCCAGCCTGAATCAGGGCAGCGAGGGCTTGTGCGGCAAATTCGGGGGTTCCTGCAAAAATCAGTCTCATCACATATTCTGCCGTTCACGTTTTTTCAGTTTATTTTTGATGCGGTTTTGCTTCAGGCTCGATAGATGTTCCACAAATACTTTGCCATTTAAATGGTCAATTTCATGTTGGATACACACGGCCAGCAAACCATCTGCGTCGAGTTGATAGGACTGCCCATCACGGCCCAAGGCTTGTACGGTGACTTTCGGTGCTCGTTCGACTTTGTCAAAAATACCCGGCACCGACAAACACCCTTCCTCGCCCACCACCGGCTCACCATTGCTGGCAACGATTTCTGGATTGATCAGAACTAAAGGGGCATCGTGTTTTTCTGACACATCAATCACCACGATACGTTGATGCACATTGACCTGTGTTGCTGCGAGGCCGACACCCTGCGCTTCGTACATGGTTTCCAGCATATCGTCGAGTAAACGGCGAATCTCATCGGTGACTTCTTTGACCGGTGCTGCGACGGTGTGTAGGCGTGGATCGGGGTAGTGCAAAATCGGAAGTAAAGCCATGGTTATTCACTTTCTGTAAAACGGTCTTTATGTTTTTGACATGGTTGGCTGGCTTGCGCATAATTTCTATTTGGCATGATGCGTGATGTGAGCCATCGTCTATTGGCGTGCATTATAGCTCTAGCCTCAAGTGGCAAGCCCAATTCTGCTATCGTTTTTAGGAGCCTCTATGTCGGAACTGAGCCTTCAACATCATGCTTGGTTGCATCTCATACAAGTCCCCAACTTTGGGTATGGCGCATGGAGTAAAGCCTGTACCGCTTTTTCTGATGTTGTGGCGTTGTATCAGGCTGAGTCGGCCCGTGTGAGTGCGTGTTTAGGGGCGAAATTGGCACAGGCTATCACCGAAACCGATAGCAGCGATTTACGACAACGCTCTGCCGCGTGGTTGCAACAAGGCCAAGGGCGGCAGTTGTTGTGTTGTGATGAGGAAAACTATCCCGCCTTATTGCATGAGATACCTTCGCCGCCGCTGTTATTGTATGCCCAAGGGCGGCTAGAGCTGCTACAGCGTCCCTTATGTGCGGTGGTGGGCAGTCGCCAAGCCACCAGTCAGGGGCGGCGTGATGCGGAACAATTGGCGTATGAGCTGGGTCAAGCGGGGTTTACCATCATCAGTGGTTTGGCGGCAGGGGTCGATGCCAGTGCCCATCGTGGTGCACTGCGTAGTAAGGGCAGCACCATTGCTGTGATTGGCACCGGCATTGATCGCGTGTATCCCGCTCAACACCGTGCTTTAGCACATCAAATTGCAGAGCAGGGGTTGTTACTCAGTGAATTTTCCCTCGGCACGCCACCGTTACCGGCCCATTTTCCACGTCGGAATCGCATTATTGCCGGTTTGTGCCATGGTTGTATGGTGGTGGAAGCCAATGTTGAAAGTGGCTCTTTAATCACTGCACGTTTGGCAGCGGAATATGGTCGTGAAGTGATGGCCGTGCCGGGGTCAATTCATAATCCACAGGCCAAAGGTTGTCATCAATTATTGCGTGAAGGGGCGGCGTTGGTGGAGTCGGTAGAGGATATCTTAACCACCCTCGGCTGGGCGCGGCCCTCGGTTGTTTTGCCAAGACATGCGGATGCAACACAAGGTGAGCATGCTGGTGCCAGTCATCCGCTGTTAGATTTGTTGGTGGCGGGGCCAATGGACTTGGATCAGTTGATTGAATTGTCTGGCTTGACACCCGATGAGGTCTGCGCCACGCTGTTATCGCTTGAACTAGAAGGCCGTGTTGCCACTTTACCGGGAGGCCGTTATCAACGCTTAAGCGAATGTTAGCGTTGCAACCGGATGTTAATTGTATCAATCATAAAGGTGGAGACCGCTATTATGTATGAAGTTCTTGCTTATCTTGTTGATTCTTATCGTGATCTTGATGCTTGCCCGCAGCCGGCTGCTTTGAGCAGACGCTTAATGGCGGCGGGGTTTGATGATGATGAAGTCAGTGATGCCTTGCTTTGGTTGCAGGGTCTCGAAACCGCACGTGCTGCCCATGTGCTTGCTGAAGACACATGGCACGAAAGCGCGGGTAGCTTCCGTTGTCTTAGCCCACAAGAAGCCGAACATTTACCTTTAGATTGCCAAGGCTTTCTTTTATTTCTACAACAACAGGGTGTTTGCACTGGATCGGTCCGTGAGTTGGTGTTAGACCGTTTGATGGCCTTACCTGCTGGTGCAATTGATCTACAAGTCTTGAAATTAACGGTGGTGACGGTACTTTGGAGCTTGGCCACTGAGCTCGATATACTGATTGCCGATGTCCTAACCGATGCTGACAGTGCATTGCTGGCATTGCAGTAGCCCACACAAGCGCATAACATCGCGGGCTTTTCGACTTGTTTGGTGTGCTGACGCCCCCTCACTGTGGGGGCGTCTTTTTGCCCCTTGCAGCTTTATTCCCCATTAGGATGTGACCCAATCGCCATGCCTGCCAATCTGCTCATTGTCGAATCGCCCTCTAAAGCGAAGACCCTGAAAAAATATCTGGGGCCAGACTTCGAGATTCTGGCTTCTTATGGCCATATCCGTGATTTAGTGCCAAAAAATGGCGCAGTAGATCCGGATAAAGATTTCGCCATGAAGTACCAGATCATCGCTAAAAACAGTAAACACGTTGATGCGATTGCTGCTGCTGTGCGTGAGGCACAGCATATTTATCTTGCGACTGACCCCGACCGCGAGGGGGAGGCGATTTCTTGGCATTTGCTAGAAATTCTCAAGAATAAAAAGCTTTTAAAAGATAAAACCGCGCAGTGTGTGGTGTTCCACGAGATTACAAAAAATGCGGTGCTCGATGCCGTAGCCAATCCGCGACAGATTTCGCTCGATTTGGTCAACGCACAACAAGCACGCCGTGCCCTAGATTATTTAGTGGGTTTCAATTTATCGCCCTTGCTGTGGAAAAAAATTCGCCGTGGTTTGTCCGCCGGTCGGGTACAAAGCCCTGCTTTGCGGCTGATTTGTGAACGCGAAACGGAAATCCGCAGCTTTGTGACACAAGAATATTGGTCAATCCACCTTGATAGCCACAAAGGCCGCAGTAAATTCCGTGCCCGTTTGACACAGTTCCAAGGCGCAAAACTCGAACAGTTCTCTATCACCAACGAAGACCAACAACAGGCGATTGTTTCGGCGTTGGCGCAGCACACTGCGGCTCAGGTGATTGCTGTTGAGAAGAAAAAGAAAACGCGCAAGGCCGCGCCGCCTTTTACCACGTCAACTTTGCAACAAGAGGCGGTGCGTAAGTTATCGATGACCACCGACCGCACCATGCGGACAGCACAACAGCTGTATGAAGGGGTGGATGTTGGGCAAGGTACGGTGGGTTTAATTACCTATATGCGGACTGACTCGGTGGCGTTGGCGAACGAGGCTGTGGCGGAGATTCGTCACTATATCGGTGAACATTTCGCAGCAGATTATTTACCCAAAGCGGCGGTGACTTTTACAAATAAGGCGAAGAACGCACAAGAAGCCCACGAAGCCATCCGCCCGACGTCGATCTTCCGCACGCCTGAACAGGTCAAACCGTTTTTAACTGCCGATCAATTCAAGCTGTATGAAATGGTATGGAAACGGACGGTAGCCTGTCAGATGGCCCCAGCGAAGTATGACACCACGGCGGTGGATATTGCCGTTGGTGAAGGGGTATTCCGCGCTAATGGACAAGTGTTGGTTTTCCCCGGCTTTATCGCGGTGTATCAGGAAGGTCTTGATGATGCTGACGATGATAGCGAAGCGAAATTGCCGGTGTTAGAAGTCGGTGATGCGCTGGCTGTCGATAAAATCGAAGGTGAGCAACATTTTACCCAGCCCCCGCCACGTTTTTCTGAAGCGAGTTTGGTGAAGGCATTAGAAGAATTCGGCATTGGCCGTCCTTCGACATATGCCTCTATTATCAAGACCTTAAAAGATCGTGAGTATGTCACGCTCGATAAAAAGCGTTTTGTGCCGACCGACACCGGCGAGGTGGTCAATAAATTTCTGACTGAGCATTTTCAGCAATATGTTGATTATGACTTCACGGCGAAATTGGAAAACCAACTAGACGATGTGTCCACCGGCAAGCGGCAGTGGGTGCCGGTGTTGGAGGGGTTCTGGAAGGGTTTTCATAAGCAGTTGCAAGAAAAAGAAGGGCTGTCACGCGCCGAGGTTACGACGGAATTGTTGGATGAGGCTTGTCCAAAATGTAGTAAACCGTTGAATATCCGTTTTGGTAAGCGTGGTCGTTTTATTGGCTGCACGGGGTATCCTGAGTGTGATTACACGCGTAATTTAGGGGAAACCGCCGAAGAAGCCGCCGCCGCTGTGCCGGAAACGCCGCAGGTGATTGAAGGGCGTGATTGTCCGGCGTGTGGTGGGCAGTTGGTGGTGAAAACGGGGCGATATGGGAAGTTTATTGGCTGTGCCAATTATCCGAAGTGTAAGCATATCGAGCCATTGGAAAAGCCGCGTGATACGGGGGTTGTGTGTCCGGTCTGTAAAGAGGGGCATTTGATCGAGCGTAAGAGCCGTTATGGTAAGTTGTTCTATTCGTGTAATACCTATCCGAAGTGTAATTACGCAACGTGGAATCCTCCGATTGCTGAGACGTGTCCGCAGTGTCAATGGCCGGTGTTGACGGTGAAAACGACGAAGCGGCGTGGTACGGAGAAGGTGTGTCCGCAGAAGGAGTGTGGTTATAGCATCCCCGCGCCTGAACTGGCCCCACCGGCTGTGCCCGAGGCAGAGATAGATAGTTAAATAGGAAATTTAATTCGAAGATTGAAAAAACGGCACCGATGAGGGGCCGTTTTTTTGAGAGAAACATTGTATCAACTTTTCTTTTTATAAGAAAAAAGTTAAATTTCTTCTAGTCTACTTTTATAAATAAAAATGATTGGTTTTATAACTCTAAAAGAACAATTATTAGATTTTTTCGTCTGAAAGGATATTAAGATGGAACTAAAAAAACCTTTATGGGATACCAAGGAGCTAACTGATTTTAAGAATCAGTTTTTATGTGGTGATTGCCTTACTACCATGAAAAAAATCCCATCTGAATCTATTGATTTAATTGTAACTTCCCCTCCTTATAATTTGAAAAATTCTACAGGGAATGGGATGAAAGATGGGCGAGGCGGTAAGTGGTCAAATGCTAGTTTAATAAACGGATACTCTCATCACGATGACTGTATGCCACATGAAGAATATGTAAGTTGGCAAAGAGATTGTCTCACTGAAATGTTTCGATTGATAAAAGATGATGGTGCTATTTTTTATAATCATAAGTGGAGAGTTCAAGCGGGACTTTTACAAGATAGACAAGATATTGTCTCTGGATTTCCTGTGCGCCAAATAATAATTTGGAGAAGGAAGGGAGGCATTAATTTTAATAAGGGCTATTTTTTGCCTACATATGAAGTTATTTATTTAATTTGTAAACCAAAATTTGTTCTTGCTAAAGGGGCGAATGCTCATGGTGATATCTGGGAGTTTACCCAAGAAATGAAAAATCAACATCCAGCCCCATTCCCCGTTGCTTTGATAGATAGAATTATAAGCAGTACCAATGCAAAATTAGTTCTTGATCCATTTATGGGTAGTGGAACAACAGCTATTTCCGCAAAGAAGCAAGGGCGTGATTTTATTGGGATTGAAATATCGCCGGAATATGTTGAACTTGCCAAGAAAAGATTAGACGATTCTTTACGTACACCAACTCTCTTTTAAAGGTCTAAACTTTGAAGATATATACAAAAGAATTACTTATTAAAGAGCTTCGCTCTATTAGAGATATGGGATGGATTTTAAGTCGTAGAGGTAAAAATGATGGTGCTGTAGGAAATACATTGGAAGATTTATTAGGTATTGAGGAAAATAACCTACCTATACCTAATGCCGCAGAATGGGAGTTAAAGGCTCAAAGAAAAAACACGAATAGTTTGACAACACTATTTCATATGGAGCCTTCTCCGAGAGCACTAAAATTCGTTCCATCTATTTTGTTACCAATTTATGGGTGGTCACATGACAAGGCTGGTGATAAATATCCAATTGGGGAAATGAGTTTTCGCCAGACACTTAATGCTACTGGAGTATCTGATCGAGGGTTTTCTGTTAAAGTGGATCGCTTAGAGAGAAAAGTAAGCATTACATTCGATCCATCAAAAATCGCTGAACGTCATTCAGAGTGGTTTCTCAATATGTTAGCTAGAGGTGGAGGACACTTTGAACATTATCCTTATTGGGGTTTTGATGACCTTTTTCATAAAGCCGGTACTAAGCTTCATAATTGCTTTTTTGTTCGTGCAGATAATAAAGTTGAAAATGGAAAAGAGTACTTCTTATTTAATGAAATATTGATGCTTAAAAAATTTTCTCTCGAAAAATTTGTTGAAGCTATTGAGTCTGGCGATGTTTACATAGATTTTGACGCGAGAACGGGACATAATCACGGTACTAAATTTCGTATTAGAGATAAAAAAATACCTGATCTTTATGCTGAATCGGTTGTTTTGTAGATAAAAATCGTTTTCAAAATTCTAAAGATAGAAAATTAAAAAAGGGCGAACCCCATGTTCGCCCTTTTCGTTTCTTGCTGCTGAGATGTAGCTAGAAAATAACCAACAAACCCCACATTGCCGCCAAATTCACCAACCCCAACAACTGTGCTGCGCTGCCGAGGTCTTTCGCACGTTTAGCGAGAGGATGACGAGCGAGGGAGGTGTGATCGACGGCGGCTTCAATCGCCGAATTAAACAACTCAATCACTAATGTTGCCAAAGAACTGGCCACCAAAATCGCCCGACTTACCCTCGTGATATCCGGCCACCACAACGCCAATGGAATCAACAGCAAGGCCAGCAAAGTCAGTTGCCGAAAAGCATCTTCATGCCGCCATGCCGCTGCCAGCCCTTCAATCGAATAGCCCAAAGCATGCCAAACCCGTTTGATACCAGACTTGCCCTTGAATGGGCTTTCCTCCGGTGCTGGTGTGCTCACGCTGTGGCCTGCTGATGTTGCTGCACAGCCCGTTCCACCGCATCAATAAACAAACTGGCGACCGGACAACCAGTTTGCTGCATGATTTCGCGGAAACACGTTGGACTGGTCACGTTAATTTCCGTCAAACGATCACCAATGATATCCAACCCCACCAATAACAAACCACGCTCACGCAACACCGGCCCTAACGCCTCGGCAATGGCGCGGTCGGCATCAGACAATGGCCGTGCTTCCCCTCGGCCGCCTGCGGCTAAATTACCGCGCGTTTCCCCCTCTTTCGGAATCCGCGCCAAACAATAATCCACCGGCACCCCATCAATTAACAACACCCGCTTATCCCCCTCAGTGATAGCAGGGATATAGCGTTGTGCCATGATGGTGCGGGTTTGTTGGCGTGTCATCAGCTCTAAAATCACCGATAAATTAGGGTCGTGGTCGGTAACACGGAAAATACTATCGCCGCCCATGCTATCTAATGGCTTCAGAATCACATCTTGATGTTCCAAGATGAAGTCGCGTAACACCCGATATTGTGAGCTGATGGTGGTCGGTGAAATCCATTCTGGAAATTCCAAAATGGCCAGTTTTTCATTGTGATCGCGTAAGGCTTGGCCGCTGTTGATACACAATGCACCTTGCTTTTCCGACAATGTCATCAAATAGGTGGCATACAGATACTCGCTATCAAACGGCGGATCTTTGCGCATAATCACCGCATCAAACGCCGTTAAAGCCGTTTTCTCTGGCTCGCCTTGTTGAAACCACGCATGAGGATCACCCGTCAGAAATAACTGACCTGCGGTCGCATACACCTTGCCATCTTCCACCGTTAAGTCAGCAGCGGTGAGATAAGAAATTTGATGGCGGCGCTGGGCGGCCTCTTCGATCATGGCAAAGGTGCTGTCTTTGTAGATTTTCAGATGATCGAGCGGATCGGCAATAAAAGCAAAGTGCATCATGATTCCTTAAGCGGCAGTCGGTGCGGTACGTTTAAGTTCGATTGCCCCAGCTAACAGGGCAAGGCGTGCCACAACACCATAGGCATATAAGCGATTGGTAGAGTCTTCTGGGCCACAAGTCCGGTCGGGCAAACATGCGCCATCGAAACTCATCGGCGAGAAGTGCATCCCTGGTGCATTCAGGTTTTCATCACGGCCACGCCCTGTATGCACACGATAGAACCCACCCACCACATGACGATCCATCATATAAATCACCGGCTCGGCAACGGCTTCACCAACAGTTTCAAAGGTATACACCCCTTCTTGCACAATCACTTCGCTGACTTGTTGCCCTTCTTTAATCACCGACATTTTATTGCGCTGTTTGCGGTTGAGGCCACGCACATCATCAGGACTTTTCGCGGTCATCACACCCATGCCATAAGTGCCGGCATCTGCTTTTACAATCACAAACGGCGCTACATCAATTTCATATTCACGGTATTTGCTGCCAATCCGTTGCAGGATGTCGGACACCGTATCGGCTAATTCATCTTCGCCGTGTCGTTCGTGAAAATCGAGTGCGCGACAACCGGCAAAATAAGGGTTGATTAACCACGGATCGAGATCGAGCAAGCTGGCAAATTCGGTGGCGACTTGATCGAAGGCGCTGAAATGCTGTGTTTTGCGGCGCACTGCCCAGCCACCGTGCAGCGGTGGTAACAGCGTTTGTTTAATGCCCTGCAAAATATCAGGGATGCCGGCGGATAAATCGTTATTCAGTAAAACAATACACGGGTCAAAACCATCAGTACCCACAGTCACCCGATCACCCTCGCGGTGTAGGGGTTCGAGTGTCAGTTGTACGCCATCGCCGGCATCCAACTGAGTGATCTCGTTGATGTCTGGCGAGAGGCTACCTAAACGCACTTGTAAGCCGGCGGTTTCTAAAATATGCCGTAAGGCAGCGATATTTTTTAGGTAGAAAGTATTACGGGTGTGGTTTTCCGGAATCAGCAAGATGCTTTTAGCGCGGGGGCAAGCGTGCTCAACGGCGCTGGCGACGGCTTGTACCGCCAGTGGTAAGGCATCGGGATTCAGGTTGTTAAAGCCACCGGGAAATAAATTCATGTCCACGGGTGCCAGTTTAAACCCACTATTGCGTAGATCCACCGAACCATAAAACGGCGCTTGATGGTTACTCCATTGATTACGAAACCAATGTTCAATTTGCGGTTGGGCGGCGAGGAAACGCCGTTCCAGTTCTAATAAAGGGCCGGTTAAGTGGGTTGCTAGCGAAGGTACGGGCATAATTTTTCCCTATTGTTTGGGATTCAAAGGCTCATCTATGGCGGTGCCTAGCCGCATTTTCAATCGAAAGACGATGATTTCGCCAATCATTAGGCACCGCATACAGGGTGATGAGCCGGTGGCAAGGCCGGTTCAGCATACGCGCTCTGCCACCGTTGTAACACCTCTGGCAGGCGACAAGGATGATTTTGTCCACCCTGATGTTCGATTTTGATTGCCCCTAATACGCTGGCAAATTGCAAAATACTCAACCATGTCCAGCCTTGTTGTAAACCATACAACACACCTGCACGGAAAGCGTCGCCACAGCCAGTGGGATCAACGGCTTGGCTGATAGGGGCGGCGGCAACATGCAGGGTGGTGTGATCGGTAAGATAGACGACACTGCCACCGGCCCCTTGTGTCATCACCACTGCTTGCAGTTGCCCCTGCCCGACTAGCGTATCGGGGGCGTGTCCGGTGCGTTCAGCAAATAGCTCGGCTTCGTATTGGTTTAAGGTCAGCACATGGGCGAGTTTGGCGCAGTGCAATAGCTCTTCGCCGCTTAATAACGGCAATTCTTGGCCGGGGTCGAAAATAAAGGGAATGTCGGCGGCAGCAAGCTGCGGTGGGAAAGCAATATCCCCTGCCCGTCCGGTTGGGGCGACAATCGCCCAATTCACCGCTTCGCTTACCTCGCTAATTTGATTTTGATCGGCAAAATCCATCGCTCCCGGATGAAAAGCGGTGATTTGGTTACCGTCTTGATCGCTATTGATAAAACATTGTGCGGTGTAGTGCGCTGGCAAGACACGGATATAATCAGTCCGTATCCCTTGCTGAGTCAGATAGTCGTGATAGCTGGCGAAATCTTTACCGACTGTCGCCATCAATAAAGGCTGTGCCCCTAGTTGGTGTAAGGTATAGGCAATATTGCCACCACAGCCGCCGAACTCTCGCCGCAATTCTGGTGTCACAAAGCACACTGACAGCCGGTGCAAATGGTCGCTTAAGAGATGTTGGTGAAAATGACCGGGATAATGTAATGGTCTAATGTCAGCGGACAGTAAGATAGGGGGATGAAGAAGGTTTTGGAGGAATGGTGATGAAACAAGGGCGCAGGGTATTTGACACGAATTTCAAGCTGCAAGT
>NZ_ATVC01000029.1 GCF_000420525.1 Aquaspirillum serpens DSM 68 | reverse complement strand
AAGTCGTTGCATCGCTCAATCATACTCTTGGTCTATGAGCAATGACAACGATATTCGGCACGGTCGGCACTGCGTTTTTAATATGCATGTCCATTTGGTCTTTGTGGCGAATCCAGCCGTTTGCTACGGAAGGAACGCCCCGACATCCAGAATCGCTACTGGAATGGCGTCCTGTGGTCGCCATCCTACTTCGCCTCAAGCTGTGGTGGCGCACCTATTTCCATCGTGCGCCAATACATCGAACAGCAGCAGACGCCACACTGAAACCCAAGGACGGCTACGCCGTCCGCGCTATCCTTCCCCGCCCTGAACGGCGGGGCTTGTTGCGCACCGGGTCAACATGCGATAACGGCGTTCACTGCGCTGTAGCGCCTGTTCTATTTGCAAACGTTGGGTAATATCAATCGCCAGCGAGATCACCTCGTACCCTTTACCCGGCACATCCGGCAACCAATCGTTAAACCATTCACAGACAATCACTCGCCCATCTTCGGTTTGCACTTCGTTGATGGCGTGGGGGCGAATGTTGCGTTGTAACAGGCCTTCTAATTCTGGCTGTAATTGCGACTTGACGGACTCAGGAATCAAAAACTCAAAGAAATTACGGCCAATCACTTGGCTGCGTTTCCAGCCAAACATTTCTTCTGCACGGTGATTCCAATCGGTTACCACAAACCCTTCCGTCCACACTAGGCCAGCGGAAGGTGCGGTTTCAAAAAACACCCGATAGCGCAATTCACTTTCACGCAACCGCGTTTCCACCACCGATTGTTGTTGCAAAGCCAAACGCAAACGGCGGTTGATGCGGTGGATATACCAAACCACGCTGGCTAACAGTAATAACACCACGGCTGAAACCAACAAGTAGGGGTATAACAAAGCCCAATCGCGGTTTTTATCTGGCTGGTAGAAAAATGGTTCTAATTTTTTATTGGCTGGCGCTAAACCAAATGAGACAAAGGTATTAGCGATAAATTGCCACCGGCCAATATTGCTGTGCCCAAGCTCGATCAGTTCGGGCTGAATCAGCTTTTTGATAATCGACGCTTCGAACTGCAAATGGGCGCGGGTTTTACCCTGTGAGTTGTAGTGTTGTTCGATTAAGGTGATGATTTCATCGCTGTGTTGCAGCGCATATTGCCAACCACGAAAAGAGGCACGGCGGAATGCTGCTACCACCTCTGGGTGGGCCTTGGCATAGTCTTGTTCGGTGAACAACACATCACTATAGAAATCCATGCCATAGGTTTGTGGCTTTAACACGCTATACGGCACACCACGCAGTTCTAGTTCAAAGGGTTCGTTTGAAAGATAAGCGTGGATTGCTTTAACCTTGCCGTTAACCAGATCATCTAGATGACCACCGGCTTCGGTAAATGCCAAGCGTTGCAGAGGAATACCTTCATTGACAAACATCGCCTTTAGGTCAATGTCTTGGTCGCCACCCATCAAGGCAATCGGCCCCGCATCCGCCAATTCTGCTGGTGTCGCCACATCACCACGGACTAACAGCACATTGGGCGAATGCTGAAAAATCGGTGCCAACATCAACACCGAACGGCCATTGAGATAGTCGGCGATTAAGCCGGCATTTGAAACGCCAAATTGGGCACGACCAGAGAGCACTTCAGTGACAGGCTCAATCCCGACACCACCCTGCTTAAGCGTAACTTCGAGACCTTCTTGGGCATAAAAGCCCTTGTGGATCGCGGCATAGTAGCCGGCAAATTGGAATTGGTGTAGCCAACGCAGTTGTAATGAAACTGGCGTTGTCGCCCAAGTCAGTTGAGACAGTAACAGGCCACACAGTAGCCATAAGCCTCGCTGAATTGGGCGGCGATGCCAGCGCATGATTTAGATATCTTTACGAGTATCTTGCACCCAACGCAAGGCTTCAATTTGGATGTTAGTCAGTTCAGGGGTACCGATACCGACTTCTGTTTCAATCACTTCATCCAAGAAACCACCCAAAACACCTGTGCCCTGTAATAAGGCTTCGTTGATTTCCGCACTGACACCTGTGGCTTGCAGAATCTCACTCAGTGGCTTATCTAACAGCGCATCGACCACCGATAACATCCCCGTCATAAAGGCTTTATCAGGTAATTCGCGGTCTTTGGCATATCGCTGTTGTGCCATGATTTCCATCATCCGCCCACGCACAGCGGCCACTTCAAGCAGCGCATTGCTGCTACCGCTACCGGCTTGATTGCCCGCAGCAAATACCAACAGTTGCACCCAACGTTTCAATTTGGCACGACCCAATACCATGATGGCATCGCGCACCGAGCTGAGTTTGCGTGGCGCACCGGCAGCCACCGAGTTCACCAAACGCAATAGGTTGACAATCATGTGGGGTGCTTGTTTGAAAGCACGCTCTAATTCTTCTGTTTCAGCATCCTGCGCCACCAAACCCAACAACTTGAGCAACATCGGGTCGTTTTCTTGCGTAGATTGCTTGCCGCGCATCAGCGAAGGCTTAGCAAAGAAGTAACCTTGGAAGTAATCAAAACCGAGGGATAAACAGAGTTCGAATTGTTCGGCACTATCGACTTTTTCTGCCAGTTTTTTCACCGGAAGATGGCGCATTTGTCTCGCCACGTCGATCAGTTGTTGTTCTGAGGTTAAGGCCATCAAGTCAATTTTGATGATCTTGATATAAGGGAGGAGTGCACGACGGGGTGGATCGAGTTCGATACAGTCGTCCAAGGCCAAGGTGTAACCTGCCAACGCCAATTCACGACACCGTTCGACAATCTCAGGCGTGATGTCAATGGTCTCTAATAGCTCAATCACGATTTGATCTTTGGGCATTAAGTCCATCAAATCGCTGAGCAGCAAATCTGCCGAGACATTGATAAAACCTTGGTGTTCACCCAAAGCTTCAGATAAGCCAAGCTCCATAAAGGCATTACGAATCACCGTCGCAGTAGCGGCAATGTCGCTGGTCACTTCTGCGTGACCGACATTACCAGCACGGAACAACAATTCATAAGCCACTAATTGGCGCGAACGGTCAACGATCGGTTGACGAGCAAGAAAGAACTCTGGGTTACTCATGGCGGTAAACTGACAGAAGGATCAAAGACAACAACTATTCTAGCGATACTTTAAGTTTATTGGCGACTCAAACAAAAAAAATAATTTTTTCGTATTGCTTTCAACTTAAATTTTATTCTTTTTCGCTTAAAATTGGTACCTTATGCAAGAAAAATACCAAGAACAACCTAGAAAAATTGTCTTACAGCGCGTTCGCATCCATTTCAGGCCACACACCGACCAATGTAATAGCCGCTTCGGGCAATTCGATGGCGGGCAATTCGCTTGGGGTATGCAAGACCAAGTCGGGCATGTCCAGCCACAACGGCAACGCCGCATTGGTCTCGGCCACCACTACAGGCAAACGAGTTTCCATCACTGGCAGTTTTGGCAAGCTCTCCAACACACCATGTTGACTGAGATAGTTGTCGTGTAGCACTTGCGCCAAAGACAATGCTTCGTTCTCTACGGACTGATAAGGCTGTAATTGTGTTAACCAATCGGCGACATATTGCGTCCAGAACCCATCGCTATAGGCGGTTTGGGCTTCTGGTGTCTGTAATGCCGCACTAAACGCCTGTGCAGCCGTAAGACGAGTTTGCCACAGTGCAGCATCCTCCCCCCGCGCCACCGCTTGCAATACCCACGGTAAGGTATCCACGGTAACCAATCGACTGTCGAGCCGTTGTTGCCACAGGGTTAATTCACTGTCGCTGGCAGTACGTTGAAAGAGATGTTGATATAAGCCATCGATATGTTGTGTTGGGTCTTGCGTCAGTAAACGGGCTTGATAGGGCGCAGCACGGGCAAAGGCTTCTACCGCAACAGCGGTATCACCTTGGCGAGCATGTAGGGCAGCATTCCAATTAGCCAGCGCAGGCGGGTCAGCGGGATAGCCCAAATAGGCTAAAAATAAACGTTGAACTGTCTCACTATACGGCAACATGGCACACCCATTCACAGACAAAAACCTAAAGAGCACGCAGTATAGAACATTGTCTGAATCGAAAAGGTGACAGCCATCACTCAGAACGCTAAATCCTTGCTAAAGCAGATGTTTTAGGCAAAAAAACGCCCAGTGCGATACATCACACTGGGCGCGGGCACAGCAACTAAGCGATTATTGCTGGCCGCCTACCACACTCACCACTTCCCACTGACCATTTTTCACTTGGTAAATGGTGACAGCAGCGTTTTGACGATTGCCTTTATCATCAAAGCTGACTTTACCTGTTGCGCCTTCAAATTGGCTCTTACCGATTTCAGGCAGATATTTTGCAGGGTCCACCGAATCAGCCCGCTTCATCGCGTCAATCATCACGCGAGTCGCGTCATAGGCATAGGTTGCATACAACTGCACTTCTTGATTGTGTTTGGCCTTCAGCTTCTCAGCAAAGCTGGTGTAACCGGGCAATTTGTCTTTCGGTGCACCGGCTTGGCTAGCATATTTCCCTTCAGCGGCATCACCGGCCAACTGCAAGAAGACTGGAGTTTGCATACCGTCGCCACTCAACAGCTTCGATTCCAAGCCCAATTTTTTCATCTGTTTTGCCATCGGGCCGCTTTGTGCGTCCATCCCGCCGTAGAACAGCAGATCAGGCTTTTCAGATTTAATGCTGGTTAAAATTGCGGTGAAATCGGTTGCTTTATCGTTGGTGAACTCACGCTTCACCACTTTGGCACCGGCGGCTTCCACTGCCTTGGCAAACTCATCTGCCAAACCTTGGCCGTAAGCAGTACGGTCGTCAATGATTGCAACGGTTTTTGCGGCCAAATCTTTCACCGCAAACTCAGCCAAAGCCTTACCTTGTTGGCTGTCATCCGCAATCAAACGGAAAGCAGTGGAGTAACCCTGTGCGGTATAGCTGGGGTTGGTTGCTGAAGGCGAAATTTGTGGAATGCCGTTGTCAGCGTAAATTTTCGAAGCTGGCACTGTCGCACCCGAGGTCAAATGACCAATCACACCGGCCACTTTATTGTCGATAAAACGCTGTGCCACTTGGGTTGCGGTTTTGGGGTCGGCTTGATCATCTTCGCTCACCAACTCAAATTTCACTTTTTGACCGGCAATGGTCACGCCTTCAGCGTTTGCTTCATCCAATGCAATCCCGACACCATATTCGGTATCTTTACCCAAGTGCGCCACAGGGCCAGACAACGGGGCAGCATGGCCGATTTTCACAACCACTTCAGCAGCTGGCGCAGGGGCAGCGGCGTTATCCGCCGCAGGTGCCGCAGCTTCTTCTTTTTTACCACAAGCGACTAAGGTTAACGCAGTGGCAACAGCCAGGGCGGTATATTTCAAGTTCATAAGATTTCCACTAAAAAATGTGCTGTTAGCAGCACGTTTTACACGGCAAATTGCAGGAGGATGGATCCTGTTGCTATTTTTTGCCCATCGTCTTTCAGGCAACAGGCATAACTTACCCCAAGAGCCCCTCTGCTTGCAAAGCCGCTTGTACTGCCGGACGTGCGGTAATGCGCTGCATAAAGGTTTCTAATGCCGGCCATTTCTCGAGAGAAAGGTGCAAAAAGCGGGTCCAGTTGAGGCAAGAAAATAAATAACCATCGGCAACCGAATATTGCGGCAACAACCAATCCTGCTGCGAAAAATGGCTATTCAATTCGTCAAAACGGCGCGATAGCTGTTGCCATGCGGCTTCTTTTGCTTCGGCAGTCGCTTTGGCATTCCACAACGGACCAAAGGGTTTGTGAATTTCAGTGGCGATAAAATTGAGAGATTCTTGCAAACGATAGCGCGCTAAAGTGCCGTTGGCTGGAGCTAATTGTTTTTCTGGCGCTAAATCAGCCACATACTGCACCAAAGCCGGCCCTTCGGTTAACAACTCGCCATTGTCTAACTGCAAAGCAGGCACATAGCCTTTGGGATTGATCGAAGAAAAAATAGTGCCGTCTTCTGTGGTGTGTGGCTGGGCGCGTAGATTGACTTTGCATAGTGAGAATGGCAACGCCGCTTCATGCAGCGCAATATGCACCGACAATGAGCAAGAACCAGGGGTGTAATACAGTTTCATCATCATCGCCTTGTAAGATAATCAGGTCTTACCAGTGTGGCGACAACAACAAAAAAGGCAAGGGCAGCTCACTCGGCAAACAGACGGCTATCTCAACTAGGTCATACAGTTTCTTGCTCAATGCATACAAAAAGAAAGTGGTAATGATCTAATAGTTCCTTCAGACAAAAAGTTGCAGAAATGGGGCTAAATTAGGAGACAAATATAAACAGCCTATCTCTCTGTCCGAAAAAAATTGACATGTAGATAATTAGCTCTGGTATAAATCCAAAAAAATGGTGCAAGTGACGGATAAATGAATTTGAACAAATCAGAGGCACAAACTCGCTCAGAGCTGATCAATCAACAGCTCAACTTGGCTGGCTGGAACGTCAATGACTCCACTCAGGTTATCGAGGAGTTCGACATTCTCACTGCCTTACCCGAAGGCGTGACCGAACCGCGTACCCCATATGAAGGTCACCAATTCAGTGATTACGTCCTTCTGGGGAGAGATGGCAAACCCCTAGCAGTCATCGAAGCCAAAAAAGCCAGCCGCGATGCCGCTCTTGGCCGCGAGCAAGCGAAGCAGTACTGCTACAACATCCAGAAACAGTTGGGGGGAGAGCTGCCGTTCTGTTTCTACACCAACGGCCACGACCTCTATTTCTGGGATCTGGAAAATGCACCACCCCGCAAGGTAGTCGGTTTTCCTACGCGTGACGATCTGGAACGTTTTGCCTACATCCGCCGTAATCGCAAACCACTAACGCAAGAATTTATCAATACATCAATAGCTGGCCGCGACTACCAGATCCGTGCGATTCGCTCAGTACTCGAAGGCATCGAGCAGAAAAAACGCGACTTCCTGCTGGTAATGGCTACCGGCACCGGCAAGACGCGAACCTGCATTGCGATGGTTGATGCGCTGATGCGTGCTGGCCACGCCGAGAAAGTACTATTCCTTGTGGACCGCATAGCGTTGCGCGAGCAGGCGCTAGCGGCTTTCAAGGAACACATGCCCAATGAGCCGCGCTGGCCCAATGTGGGTGAAAAGGTGATCGCCATGGATCGCCGCGTCTATGTCGCCACCTACCCGACGATGCTCAATATTATCAGGGACGACACGCAGCACCTGTCGCCGCACTTTTTTGACTTTATCGTCGTCGATGAGAGCCACCGATCCATCTATAACACTTTCGGCGAAGTACTCGACTACTTCAAAGCTATCACGCTGGGTCTGACAGCCACCCCGACCGACATTATTGATCACAACACTTTCCAGCTTTTCCACTGCGAAGACGGCATTCCCACGTTTGCCTACACCTATGAAGAAGCCGTGAACAACGTGCCGCCATACCTCTGTAACTTCCAAGTCATGAAGATTCAGACCAAGTTCCAGATGGAAGGTATCAACAAGCGCACCATCTCTCTGGAAGATCAGAAGAAGCTGATACTTCAGGGTAAGGAGGTTGAGGACATCAATTTTGAGGGTACCCAGCTTGAAAAGCAGGTGACCAACAAGGGCACCAACACACTGATTGTCCGTGAATTCATGGAAGAATCCATCAAGGATGCCAACGGTGTGCTGCCGGGCAAGACCATCTTTTTCTGCGCTACCAAGGCACATGCCCGACGCATGGAAGAAATCTTCGACGAACTCTACCCGCAGTACAACGGCGAACTGGCCAAGGTGCTGGTATCGGACGATCCTCGTGTCTACGGCAAGGGCGGTCTGCTCGATCAGTTCACCAACAACGACATGCCACGCATCGCCATCAGCGTGGATATGCTCGACACCGGCATCGACGTGCGCGAAATCGTCAACCTCGTGTTTGCCAAGCCGGTCTACTCATACACCAAGTTCTGGCAGATGGTTGGACGCGGCACACGCCTGTTGGAAACCAGCAAGCCCAAGCCTTGGTGCCTTGAAAAGGATGTATTCCTGATCCTCGACTGCTGGGATAACTTCGAATACTTCAAACTCAACCCCAAGGGTAAGGAACTGAAAGCCCAGTTGCCGCTGCCGGTGCGGTTGGTTGGCCTGCGCCTCGACAAGATCGAAAAGGCCAATGACAGCGGCCATGCCGATATCGCTACGCGGGAAATCTCCAAACTTCGCCTGCAGATTGCGGCGCTACCCAAAGAGTCAGTGGTCATCAAGGAAGCCGCCGCTACGCTAGCGCAGCTGTGTGATGACAACTTCTGGATTAACCTCAGCCACGAACGGTTAGAGTTCCTGCGCACTGAAATTAAGCCGCTGTTCCGTACGGTGTCCGAGGCTGACTTCAAAGCCATGCGCTTCGAGCGCGACTTGCTTGAATATTCGCTGGCCGTGCTAAATGAAGATAAGCAGCAAGCCGACACCATCAAGGAAGGCATCGCCGAACAGATCAGCGAACTGCCGCTTTCGGTCAGCTTCGTGAAACAAGAGGAAGTCCTAATCCGCGCCGCGCAGACCAGCCACTACTGGGCCAAGGCGGATCAAGACGCCTTTGACGAACTGGTCGCCAAACTTGGCCCGCTGATGAAATTCCGTGAG
This sequence comes from Aquaspirillum serpens DSM 68, assembly GCF_000420525.1. Taxonomy (GTDB): domain Bacteria; phylum Pseudomonadota; class Gammaproteobacteria; order Burkholderiales; family Aquaspirillaceae; genus Aquaspirillum; species Aquaspirillum serpens. The sequence goes on along the minus strand of NZ_ATVC01000029.1, from coordinate 22,879 downwards.
GGAGGCAGCGGCCAAGAACAAACCCACCTCGATCTGGCCGATGAACTGCACAAGAAAGAATGGGTAGAATTCGGCCCGCAGCACGAAGCGGTCAGCGTCACCCGCTACCGCGAAATGGTAGAAAACCTGATTGCCGAACTGACCGCCCACAACTTGGTGTTGCAGAAGATCAAGAACGGCGAGGCAGTGAGCGGTGAAGAGGCCAACGAACTGGCCGAACTGCTGCACGAAGAACACCCGCACATCACCGAAGACCTGCTGCGTCAGGTGTACAAGAACCGCAAAGCGCGCCTCATCCAATTCATCCGCCACATCTTGGGTATTGAAGTGCTGAAGAGTTTCCCCGATGAAGTCAGCGCCGCCTTTGACCAATTCATCCGCGCCCACACCACGCTCAGCAGCCAGCAAATGGAATTCCTCAATCTGCTGAAGGGCTTCATCATCGAGCGCGAAAAGGTAGAAAAGAAAGACCTAATCAACGCCCCCTTCACGGTCATCCACCCGCAAGGCATCCGTGGCGTATTCAGCCCGACCGAAATTAACGAAATCCTGCAGCTGACCGAACGGTTGGCTGCATAAATAACAGAGCACACCATGCTGCAAAATAACCCCGAACTCAAAAGCAAGATCGACCAGCTCTGGAACAAATTCTGGAGCGGCGGCATCAGCAACCCGCTCACCGCCATTGAGCAGATCACCTATTTGCTATTCATGAAACGGCTGGATGAGCTGGACCAGAAACGCCAAGCCGATGCTGAATGGACTGGCGAGAGCTACATCTCCAAGTTCGAAGGCAGTTGGATTCCGCCCGAATACCGCAACCAGCAAGAGCCTGAAAAATTTGCCATCGACAAACGCACCCTGCGCTGGAGCGAATTCAAGCGTATGCAGGCGGAAGAGATGCTGCAGCATGTACAGGGCAAGGTGTTCCCTTTTCTCAAGGACCTGAACAGCGCCGAATCCAACTTTACCCACCACATGAAAAATGCGGTGTTTATCATCCCCAAGCCCGCCCTGCTGGTGGAGGCAGTGAAGACCATCGACGAGATCTTCGAAGTCATGGAGCGTGATTCGCGTGAGAACGGCCAAGCCTTTCAGGACATTCAAGGCGATGTCTATGAAATGCTGCTATCCGAGATCGCCACCGCCGGCAAAAACGGCCAGTTCCGTACCCCGCGCCATATCATCAAGCTGATGGCCGACTTGGTGCAACCGCAACTGGGCCACAAAATCGCTGATCCTGCCTGCGGTTCCGGCGGTTTCTTGCTCGGAGCCTACCAGTACATCGTCACCCAGCTTGCAATCAAGGCGGGAACCAAAGACCTCGTACCCGATGAAGATGGTTTCGTGCGTACCTCCGTCGCCGCTGCGCTTACCGAGAAAGCGCAGGCCATTCTGGCCAGTTCGCTATGGGGCTACGACATCGACAGCACCATGGTGCGTTTGGGTCTGATGAACTTGATGATGCACGGCATCGACGAGCCGCATATCGACTACAAGGACACCCTCAGCAAAAGCTACACCGAGGAGTCTGAATACGACATCGTGATGGCTAACCCACCCTTCACCGGCAGTATCGACAAGGGCGACATCAACGAAAACCTGCAATTGGGTACGACCAAAACCGAGCTGCTGTTTGTCGAAAACATCTACCGGCTGTTGAAGAAGGGCGGCACCGCTTGCGTGATCGTGCCGCAGGGTGTGTTGTTTGGCTCCGGCGGGGCATTCAAGACGCTGCGCCAGATGCTGGTAGAGCGTTGCGACCTCAAGGCGGTGATAACCTTGCCCAGTGGTGTGTTCAAACCCTATGCAGGGGTCAGCACCGCCATCCTGCTGTTCACGAAGGTTTGGGGACCAAAAGACAAAGTCACCCAACCCGCTACCGAACATGTCTGGTTTTACGAAATGGCCGCTGACGGCTATTCGCTGGACGACAAACGCAGCAAGCAGGAAGGATACGGCGACCTGCAAGACATCATTGCCAAATACCATGCCCGCGATGCAGCGACCGATACCGACCGCACCGCCAAGTGTTTCATGGTGCCGCGCAGCGAGATTGCCGACGAGAAGAACAACTATGATCTCTCGCTTTCCCGCTACAAGCAGGATGTTTTCGAGGAAGTACACTACGACCCGCCGGGGGTGATTCTGGATCGGTTGATTCAAGCCGAGGTGGGGAATGTGGGCGAAGCGGAACTGGCCAAGGTGCAAAGCGGCATCGTGCGTGAATTGCTGGAATTGAAGGGGATGGTGGGATGAGACAGAAAAAGCTGTCTGAACTCTTGGATATTTCCATTGGCCGAACTCCATCGAGAAACGAGCCTAGCTATTGGGGGAAGGGATATCCCTGGGTTTCCATTCGGGATCTGAGCTCGAAAATCGTTACAGAGACAAAAGAGCAAATCACGGATAGAGCTGTCACAGATGCCCGATGCAAAGTCGTTAAGAAGGGGACTTTGCTCTTCAGCTTCAAACTAACCATCGGCAAGATGGCATTTGCTGGTTGTGATCTATTCACAAATGAAGCAATTGCAGCCTTTGCAATCAAAGACGAGAAAGAGCTACACCCAGAATTTCTCTACTACGCATTACAGTCGGCAACCTATGGCGGTTCAAACCAGGCGGTGATGGGCAAGACACTCAATTCAAAGTCATTGGCCGAAATTGAGATACCAGTCCCGCCCCTCGACGACCAAATCCGCATTGCCCATCTGCTCGGCAAAGTGGAAGGACTGATCGCACAGCGCAAACAACACCTGCAACAACTCGACGACCTGCTCAAGAGCGTTTTTCTGGAGATGTTTGGCGATCCAGTTCGGAATGAGAAAGGATGGGAGCCAACGACGATTGGTGAGAGTGTTGAAATTCAAAGTGGCCAAGTTGATCCGCGCGAATTGCCCTATTCTGAAATGCTTCATGTTGGTGGTGCCAATATCGAGGCAGAAAGCGGCAACTTCATCGAACTAAAGCAAGCAAAACATGAGAACTTGATTAGCGGAAAATACCTGTTCGACAGTACTTTTATTTTATACAGCAAAATTCGGCCCTATCTGAATAAAGTCGCGAAACCGGATTTTGCAGGAATCTGCAGTGCGGATATTTACCCAATCAGACCAATCGATGGATTACTCAACAGAGATTTTCTGAGGCTCCTGCTTCTTAGTAAGTCGTTCTTGAACCACGCCGCGAATAATTCCGATCGGGCGAACATTCCGAAGATCAACAGAAAAGCGTTGGTTGCCTTTGGATTTAATCGCCCACCAATTGATTTACAGAATGAATTAGCAGTGATCGTCGATAAAGTCGAAGCCCTCAAATCCCGCTACCAGCAAAGCCTCACCGACCTTGAAGCCCTCTACGGTGCACTGAGCCAGCAGGCTTTCAATGGTGAACTGGATTTGTCGCAGGTGGCCTTGCCTGCCACCTCCATTGAAGTCAGGTAGCAGATGTGGTGGGCACAAACCCGTGCCCACCCTACGCCAGCTAAACTATTTCTGGAGCAATTTCATCAAATTCAATTTTGTATTCATTCAATGAAACGCGAGTCTGAAATACACTACACATAATGTCGTGTTGTTTGATAGCCGCGAAAATTTTTTTCTTCGTTTCTTCTGTACTATTGTACCCAACAAATACTGCCTTAATTGCATCTTTAGGTAAATTGCTTAGAATAATATCCATTCCGTAAATATCTTTACCGATGCTATTTTTCTTGTTTATATAAAGCCGAAATAATCTTTCCTCTTCCTCATAAGCCCAGTCTCGTGGTTTTTCACAAAATAGTTTCTCAAAATACTTTTCTTCATTAGGTATTACCTTACTTCTTTTATTAGTATAAATAACAGGTGTTGGTTTTTTTATTTGACCCGATAAAGTTGGCTGGTTAAAAAACTCATGCTGCTCATCAAAACCAATTACTAAACCTCTGCCTTGATCTGTATAATGAGACCACATCAATAAGTTATCTTCGGTTCTTGATAAACAAAGAACGCCAAATCTATCGTTCAAAAAATCTATTAACCTTTTTCCCAAACCAGATGGATTGTTTATGCTATAAGCATTGGCTATGGCCTCAGATCTAATTTCTTCAAGAAGTTTTCTATTTTCTGGAGTTTTTTCTTCTATTGCTGTATTGTCCCAAATCTTATCAAGATCTTCGAGTTGCTGTTGTAAAACTTCGTCTATTTTATTTTTTATATCAATTAAAGGCTGACTTTCAAATGGGTCATTAAGAGATAGAAGTGGAGAAAATCTGATTTGTAGATTTTCCAAAACGTCAATCCTATCTACAGGCAGGTACTTAAAAAGCATAAAAATACACCTTTTTTGATTTGCGTGAAAAATTGGGGAAAATCTATAAATTCAGGTAATAGACACCGGTTTTGTGCCGACCAAACGAATCAAACAGTATACGGACGATACACCATGAAAACACAGCCATTCGAATCGGTTTGGTGTTGTGTACAGCAGAGGTTCAGTCTAGCGGATGTGGTGGGCACAAACGGTGCCTACCCTACTAGGCTAAACCCATTACCAATCACATCCCAAAAAAAACGCCTCACCCAATCAAGGGCGAGGCGGTTCGATGTGTAAAGCAGATTCAATCTAGTGGATGTGGTGGTGGGCTAGGCTAGATATTTTTATTTATTACGCACAGCTCACTCTTTAATAAAGCAGACCTTGATTACTATTCATCCTGTCTTTGTTTGTACAGCATTTGAAAGTTCACAGCAGGTAACATCGGCGGCTCATATCCAGCATTAAGGAGAATTGTTGCTATAAATGCACGCATGAACGGATAAGCAATTGCTGGTGCATTCACTTGTACAAAAGCATGTTTCTCCAGCATGTCTGGAGTTACATCAGTGTCGCACTCAAACTCAGCAAGATATTTGACGGAAAACTGATTCTTATCCTCAACTCTAAGGGCTAGATTGAATCCGATAAAAAATCTTTTCGATGCTTCAGCTGATGCTACGGTAAAGGTTGTGAATTCCACTTCGTCGGTTTCCAAATTAGTTTGGAGTCGGTTTAATGAAAACTCTTCCGCAAATGTTCTTACTAGCTTTATCTGCATAATGGTCATGCCGCTTCAGATATTTGATACCAACTGTCGTTAGCAGAGAATTCTTCACAAGACTCTTTAATTTCTGGAATGAAAGAGTGGATTAACACTACCCCATCTTTTTTAGAACGAACTACGGAGAAAACTTCCAGAGTCCTAAGGTCAATGAAGTCAAACTCGTGCTCTTTGAGTTTTGCCAAAAACTCCTCTCTTGGCATATCCCTAAGTTTTGCAAGAGCTACATCCAAGAAATCAGCCATATTTATTACCCCCAGTGCAATAACGATGTACTTAAAATCTTTGACTCATTAGCAACATTCATGATGGTACAGTTGCTAACTTTGAGTTGTATTCCTTGAGCTCGTTCTATATCAGATCCGACCTCAGGAAAGTATTCATCTTTAATTACTAAATCTATTGCAGCATAATTGATGATAAAGTTTGCAATTTTGCACTTGTCATCCCATTTTCTTCTCTTGTTCGGAAAGGTAACAAGAAAAATGCCTTCTTTTTCCAATTTTTCGAAAAAATTTTTTTTAAGTTCGTTAAACTTTTTAATGTGTTCGACTTCTCTAAGGTCAAGTATGTTACTACCAGATAGCTGTATGTCAGCCCTGACAACACTAGGCGCATCCGAATGTTTAGATACTGCCCACCGTTTTCCTGCTGTTATTGGACAACAAATGCCATCCACAAAAAAATAAACACCAGTGCCAAGATATTCATCACCTTCTTGGCTGAGCCTAAATTTCGTCGCAACAATGCTTTTTGCATTTTCTTCACTTGTACCGTGATAGCCTGTACATATCGACATTTTTTTGACTTATTACTTAGTTGGAATCGGTCTTATATCAATTTAGCTTAAACTTCGCTATACGCATATGCTTATACGTAAAACATTCCCATGCAAAGTCAAAAAAATTTGACGAGAGCAACTAGATGTGGTGTCAGCTGGCGTAGTTTATGTTGGGTTGCCGGTATTTGGCAACCCAACATAAACCAACACCGGTAAATATTAGGCGGCGATAAATCAACACAACAAGCTGATATCAAACAGGCAATAGAAATGGCTAATAATCCACCGAAGGAGTGTACACCATGACACAACCTATCTCTCTGTCCGAAAAAATTTGACTATTACAGATCGCACTTGCTAAGCCTAGGGAGGGCGCACCCTGTGCGCCCCAAACCACTTAATTAGGCTTTGCTGTACAACGCCTCGCCACTTTTCACAAACTCAATCGACTTCACTTCCATGCCTTTTTGCAGTGCTTCTTGCTCCGATAAACCTTGTTTTTCTGCAAAATCACGTACATCTTGCGTGATTTTCATTGAGCAGAAATGCGGGCCGCACATTGAGCAAAAGTGCGCCACTTTGGCACTGTCTTTTGGCAATGTTTCGTCATGGAATTCGCGTGCCCGATCGGGGTCGAGGCCGAGATTAAATTGATCTTCCCAGCGGAACTCAAAACGTGCTTTTGACAACGCATTGTCGCGAATCTGGGCACCAGGGTGGCCTTTAGCTAAATCGGCAGCGTGAGCAGCGATTTTGTACGCAATAATGCCTTCGCGGACATCCTGTTTATTTGGCAAACCCAGATGCTCTTTCGGGGTGACGTAACACAACATGGCACAGCCATACCAACCAATTTGTGCCGCGCCAATCGCCGAGGTGATGTGGTCGTAACCAGGGGCAATGTCGGTGGTCAATGGGCCCAAGGTATAGAACGGCGCTTCATCACACCATTCCAACTGCAAGTCCATATTTTCTTTAATAAGTTGCATCGGCACATGCCCTGGGCCTTCGATCATCACTTGCACATCATGCTTCCACGCAATCTGTGTCAGTTCACCCAAGGTTTTTAACTCACCCAACTGCGCCTCATCATTGGCATCCCATACCGAACCAGGACGCAAACCATCGCCCAAGCTAAACGACACATCATAGGCTTTCATAATGTGGCAAATTTCTTCAAAATGGGTGTACAGGAAGTTTTCTTGATGATGTGCCAAACACCATTTCGCCATGATCGACCCGCCACGGCTGACAATCCCTGTCATTCGATTCGCGGTCATCGGCACATAGCGCAACAACACGCCGGCATGGATAGTGAAATAATCCACCCCTTGCTCAGCCTGTTCAATCAAGGTGTCTTTGAAGATTTCCCAGGTTAAATCTTCTGCCTTACCACCGACTTTTTCCAATGCCTGATAGATCGGCACCGTCCCAATCGGCACTGGGCTATTGCGAATAATCCACTCACGGGTTTCATGGATATTTTTGCCGGTGGAGAGATCCATAATGGTGTCAGCACCCCAGCGGATACCCCACAGCATTTTTTCCACTTCTTCTGAAATTGAAGAAGTCACCGCCGAGTTGCCAAGGTTACCGTTGATTTTGGTCAGGAAATTGCGACCAATAATCATCGGTTCTAGCTCTGGGTGATTGATATTGGCAGGAATAATCGCCCGCCCACGCGCCACTTCCGACCGCACAAACTCCGGCGTAATCTCTTCTAACAAAGTGGCACCAAAGCTGTGGCCGGGGTGTTGGCGTGTCATCATCGCCGCCATTTTTTCGCCCTTAGGCCCACCCGCTTTCAACGCAGCCAAATATTCACTGCGGCGCTGATTTTCGCGAATGGCAATATATTCCATCTCAGGGGTAATGATGCCCTGCCGCGCATAGTGCATCTGCGTCACATTGCAACCGGCTTTAGCGCGTAGCGGTTTGCGTGTTAATTCAAAACGCAGCGCATCAAGCGTCGCGTCATTAGCGCGTTTTTGACCATATTCTGAGGTTGGGCCAGCCAATTGTTCTGTGTCTTGGCGCTCGGCAATCCAATTTGCCCGCACTGGCGCCAAACCCTTGGTGACATCGACTTGCACCGCAGGATCGGTGTAAGGGCCGCTGGTGTCATAGACATAAATCGGTGGATTTTTTTCGGCACCAAACTGGCTTGGGGTATCAAACTGAGTGATTTCACGCATGGGCACTTGGATGTCAGGCCGACTGCCGGTGACATAAATTTTGCGTGAATTGGGAAAGGGTTGAATCGACATTTCTTCAGCAGTGGCTGAAGGTGGGGTGGTATGGGGGGCATTCATGGTGGTGTTCTCCTTGCGGAACAAAGCAGGGCACAAGGAGCGGAAGCCAGAACGGCCGCCTATCGGCCACAGTGGGTTTCCGCTTCCCTACGCCGGTATCAACCGGATCAGGTTCAAAGGGTATGTCTCATCTCTATTCATCTCTGAACAGAGAACCCCTAGCGGTAAGCGAGAGCCACTTTTTGATTTAAGTCAACTCTCGTGCTAAGTCGCAGCAAATTAAGATAATCTCTCAATAATTGCAAGCAAAGGCTTGCCGAACCAAGCATTTCTCCCTAGACTGGGGCGCAAGCCGTCAGCCCCTTTTGCGCTGTCGGCTTTTTTTGGCATCAAAAAATGTATTTTTAATCTATCTTTTAAGAGGCAATATGGATCAGCAAACCGTCCACCAGTTGGTTAAGGCGACAATTCCCGTGCTGCGCGAACATGGCGTGGCACTCACCACCCATTTTTACCAGCGGATGTTCCAGCACAACCCAGAGCTGCTACAGATTTTTAACCGCAGCCACAATGCCACGGGTAAACAACCGATGGCCTTGGCCGGTTCGGTGTTGGCCTATGCGGAAAATATTGATGATCCTTCGGTCTTAGCACCGGTGGTGAATTTAATTGCACACAAACATGCCAGTTTGGGGATTCGCGCCGAACATTACCCAATTGTTGGCAAGCATCTGTTAGCGTCGATTCAAGAGGTGTTGGGCGATGCTGCCAGCCCTGAGTTAATCGAAGCGTGGGGCATTGCCTATCAAAAATTGGCAGACATTTTTATCCAAGCCGAAAGCCAGCTCTATTACGATGCCACTAACCAAGAAGGCGGTTGGTCGGGATGGCGGCCATTTAAAATCAGCCGTAAAGTGGTTGAAAGCGCAGACATCACCTCGTTTTATTTGGTGCCCAGCGATGGCGGCGCTTTGCCACGTTATCGCGCTGGTCAATACACCACAGTTCGCGTCTTTGTGCCGGCTTGGAATGTAGTGCAACCACGCCAATACACCTTATCCGATGCGCCGAATGGTGAATATTTCCGCATTTCGGTCAAACGTGAAGCTGGCAACAACGATAGCCCTGCAGGTCAAGTTTCTAATCGACTGCACGAGGCTTTCCACGAAGGCGACATCATCGATTTGGCACCACCTTTCGGTGATTTCTTTCTCGATGAAGACAGCACTGCACCCGTAGTGTTAATCAGTGGTGGCGTCGGTATTACGCCGATGATAGCCATCTTAAACCGCCTGTTGGCACTCAACAGCACACGGCCCATTCATTTTATCCACGCCTGCCGCAGTGCCGAGGTATTCGCCTTTGGTGAGCATTTACAACAGCTTGCCGCAACACATACGAATCTGCAGTTGCACCTATTCCATGACCAAGGGCCCGTTGGCAATAAGTTGGCGCAAATTGCACCGCTGCAGTTATCCGACTTAACCCCCGTCTTGCCCTTGGTAGAAGCCGAGTGTTATCTATGTGGCCCCGTTGGCTTTATGCAAACGCATATTGCAGCACTACAGCAATTAGGCGTGAGCAAACAGCGTATCCATGCCGAACTATTTAGCACCGGCGGTATTCACGTTTAATTGCCAGCAAGAGCCAGAACAGGCATGCTGTCTGGCTCTTGTTGTTTTGATTAGACGTTTATGCACATCACCCACTTTACCGATCTCGGGTTGCGCGTTTTAATGTACTTGGCCATCGGTCAACGCAACGAGCCCGTCACCATCAGTGAAATTGCTGAACAGTTTCATGTGTCGCGTAATCATCTTGTTAAAGTCGTACATCGGCTTGGTCAATTGCAGTGGGTTGCCACCACCCGTGGTAAAGGCGGTGGGTTAGCATTAGCTGCCCCACCACATCACTATCGGCTTGGGACAATTATTCGTACTTTGGAAGAGTGTGATTCTTTAGTCGATTGCCAACAACCGCCCTGTGTTTTGTTCAGTGGCTGTACTTTGAAGCAGGTGTTAGACGAGGCCTTGCATCTGTTTTATCAACAGCTCGACCGCTATACCTTAGCCGATGTGATGAAAAACCAAACGGCAACGACCATCAGTGAATTACAGCGTGGCACAGTGGTGCATTGGCTGCAGGCTGTTGGCTAACTTGTTGGCTTAAACCGAGCGGGCTGTCGCCAGTGGCAAAAATAGAATTAATGGCAAATCGGGCAGCGCAATAAAGCCGTGATGCTGGTAAAAAGTGGCTGCACGCTCATCTTTCGCATCCACCATCAGCGCAAATGCTGCAATCTCAGCACGAGCAGTACGTTCAAGCGCATCAGCTAGCATGGCGCTGCCAAGACCTTGACCTTTGAATGCTTGATCGACCGCTAGGCGTCCCATTCGAACCGCTGGCACCGTGGGATAACGTGGCAATTTTTTGCCTGTGCTGATTGGGAGATCAGCCAATAATAAACTTGCTGATGCCAAGGTGTAGTAGGCAGCGATACGTTGTTCGTCTGTTACCGCTACAAAACAGGCTGCCACGCGGCGACGAATATCTTGAGTAACTCGCTCTCTCAAGTAATGATCTAACGGTGGCGACTCGCTACAGAATGTCCTACGGTCGTGTGATGCATCTAGCGGTTTGACTAGAAACGGGGCTTTGTTCATGTGTTGCGCAGAAGTTGGTTGCGACGAACAAAAGCGCGTTCTAAAGCGGCATTAGGTTTGGCTGGCGATAACATGGCTTGTGCAAAACATTCTTGATCTGCCAACGATAAGCGAACGACCTCTGCTTGTTCAATCGTCCGTTGAGCAGCTTCTTGAACAACAGACACAACAAAATCAGTCATGGTTCGGCCTTGTAACTCCGCTGCACGTTTCAGCATCGCGTGTAGATCGGTGCTAATTCGTGCTTCGAGACGGGCAGTAGATACACGGGGTGTAGGCATTTTTGTCCTCCTTGGTAAATAATACGGCTATTGGCCGTACAATTCAATGCCGTATAAACATTCTCTAAAACGCTAACCAGTTTGCTAATGCTGTGAAAGCAGGGTAATTGTGGGATAATCGCCGCCCATCGGCATTGTCATACACACTTGAAGCAGGGTGGTTACATGGACTTCGAAAAAGCACGTTTTAATATGGTCGAACAGCAAATCCGCCCGTGGGAGGTTTTGGATCAGCGCGTTCTGGATTTGATGTTACAAATTAAGCGCGAAGATTTTGTGCCAGCAGAGCAAAGAGCGCTTGCCTTTGTTGACATGGAATTGCCCCTCGCCAATGGCGCTGTGATGCTGGCACCCAAAGTGGAAGCACGGATTGCCCAAGAACTGAACTTACGCCCAGAAGACCGTATTTTAGAAATTGGTACGGGGAACGGCTATTTAACAGCTTTATTGGCCAGCCTCGGTCAACATGTTTATAGCGTTGATATCGACGACAACATGATTGAGTCGGCACGCACCAAGCTGGCCCATGCTGGTATTCGCAATATCAGTCTCAAAGTCGCTGATGGGATGCAGGGTCTGCCCGACCAAGCCCCTTTTGATGTAATTGTTTTAGGTGGGTCGGTACCTGTGTTACCAGAAGCCCTCAAACAACAACTGACTGTCGGTGGCCGTTTGTTTGCCATTATTGGCGAAGCGCCTTTGATGGAAGCAAAGCTGATTGTGCGCGAGAGCGAACAGGGCTGGCGCGAGACAGTCGTATTTGAAACCTGTACCGGTGCTTTACAAGCCGCCCCACAATCTGAAAAGTTCACTTTCTAATGCGTGAAATCTCAGTTGCCGAACTGGCAGAATGGCTTGAAGACACACAACGCACACAGCCCTATTTATTGGATGTGCGCGAAGAGTGGGAATTTCAAACCTGTCATCTGGCGAAAAGTGTCTTAATCCCGATGGCGACGATTCCCAACCGTCTTAACGACATTCCCGATGAAGTCCCGTTGGTGGTGATTTGCCACCACGGTGTACGCAGCTATCAAGTGGCTGCCTTCTTGGCCCATGCTGGGTTTGAGAATGTGGCAAGCTTAGCGGGTGGTGTTGCGGCATGGGCGGATATTGTTGACCCCTCGATGGCAAAATACTAAGCAGTTTGTCTCATCTCATTACAACGGCAACAGCTACCCTGTTGCCGTTTTTTATTGTGGCAATCCCATGTTGAATTTTCTCGCTCCGAGTTGGAATACCGTTTCCCCCGCTTGGCAACAGGCACTGCAAGCCGTATACCCAACCTTGCAACAGATTGATGCAGCGTTGTTAGCGCGCCAGCAAGCAGGGGAAACCATCTACCCGCCCGCGCCGGCGATTTTTCGCGCACTCAGCAGCCTGCCCAGTCCTGCGGCCACCAAGGTCGTGATTTTGGGACAAGACCCCTATCACGGTGCTGGCGAAGCCAATGGCCTAGCATTTTCTGTGAATGCCGGCATCAAGTTACCGCCTTCCCTGCGTAATATTTATCGTGAATTACAGAGTGATCTGGATGTGCTCAACCCAAATAGTGGTGAGTTAAGCGGATGGGCGGCACAGGGGGTGTTGTTATTAAATAGCGTGTTGACAGTTGCGGCTGATCAAGCCGGCAGTCATGGCAAATTGGGTTGGCACAGCATCAGCGATGCGATCATTACCAGCGTTAACCAACACAGCCCAGCCTGTGTCTTTATCTTGTGGGGAAAATGGGCGCAAAACAAAGCGGGGCAGATTGCACCCCGCCATGTCATCTTGACCGCTGCGCATCCCTCGCCCCTGTCGGCCTATCGTGGCTTTTTTGGCAGCCGCCCGTTTTCACAAGCCAATCAATGGCTCACTTCTCACGGGCAAACGGCTATCGATTGGGCAACAACAACGGTTTAATGACCCGGTTTCTCGTCGCGCTCGGTTCCGATGCCACTGGTTGGTGCCGGTGGCAAGCGCGCAAAAACACGGCGTAACCCTTGCCCCCAAGCACGGCGTAGGCTTTGGAAATAGACATCCCGTTCATCAATTCGCCGTGGTGCGGCTGGGTGGAGATCACCTTCGTGCAGGGTAAATAGATCAATCGGCAAACCGACTGACAGATTCGAGCGAATGGTGGAGTCGAAAGAAATCAGCACACATTTCACCGCATCTTCTAACGGTGTTGCTGTATCTAACACCCGATCTAAAATCGGTTTGCCGTATTTTGATTCGCCAATTTGGAAATAGGGGGTGTCTTCCGTGGCCTCGATAAAGTTGCCCTGTGGATAGACATGGAATAAGCGCGCACGCTCACCTGCAATCTGACCACCCACTAAAAAATGGGCGCCATAATCTACCCCACTGCCGCCAACGCTATCGCGGGCAATGACCTCCCGCAAAATCTGCCCCACTTGCACCGCCGCATCGTATAGCGACGGCACATTGAGTAGATGGGGTGCGTCATGTTGGCAGCGACTACGCAACATACTGATGACCGACTGTGTTGTCGCTAAGTTACCCGAATTTAACAACACAATTTGCCGTTCACCGGCTTGGGCAAAGCGGTGCATTTTACGAAATGTCGCCACATGATCGACCCCTGCATTGGTGCGGGAATCAGAGGCAAATACCAAACCCTCGTTTAAACGTAGGGCAACACAATAAGTCATGTAATGTGATCTCTTAGGTTCAACAGCGGGTTATTCTTCAATCACACGAATCTCGGCGCGGGCATGTAGTTCTTCACCACCGCCGCCATGCCGGACGCCGCGCACCGGACACGCATCTAAATAGTCTAGCCCAACGGCCAAGGTGAGATGATGGCCGTCTGGGGTCATCGCGTTGCTAATATCAAAACCATGCCACGCCTCAGCAAACCATGCTTCCGCCCACGCATGACTCGCCACATGCCCCTCATCATCGGTAACTAAATAACCACTGACATAGCGGGCAGGAATCCCCAAGTGGCGGCAGCAAGCAATAAAGACATGGCTATGATCTTGGCACACCCCTGCCCCTTGAGCAAAAGCCATCGCCGCTGGTGTATCAGAAACGGTTTCACCTTTACGGTATGGCATGGCATCAAGAATAGCCGCTGCCAACTGTTGCAAGCCAGTGGTTGGGTCGGTAGCGATGGCGGCGGCAAACGGTTGGGCAAATTGTCGTAAAGCGTGATCACATTCGGTCAGAGGCGTGGTCCGTAAAAACACCAACGGCGACAGTAAACCTGCACTTTGTTGCCACGGCTGATCGGTGGTTTCGACCACACCACAGGCAATCAGATGAATTTCGTCATGGGGATGGTCTAAGGTCAGCACATGAAAGATATTGCCAAACGCATCTACGCCACTGCTGGCTTTACCAGGGAGGTTTAATTGCCATTCCACAACGCGTTGATGATCGGTGCTCGGCGGTGTCAGGCGCAGATATTGTGTGCTGTGATGGGCATGCACGTCATAGCGATAGACGGTTTCGTGTCGAATTTCTAACTTCATTATGCTGCCTCCAGATAAGCGCGGTGAATGGCCTCGCCTAAACCATGCACATCCGCCAAGAAACGCGACAGATAGGCGTGCAAGCCCTGTTCGAGGATGTCGTCGAGGCTGCCATACTCCAACCCAGCCACTAATTTGGCTGCCAATCGTTTTGCTGGGCGGCCGGTTTCGCCTTGGATGTGGTCCAAAATTGAGCGAATTTCCACTGCACACGCACACAAACTGCGCGGTACATCGGGTTGTAGAACAAGCAACTCAATTACCCGCCGCGCACTGATGCTGTCGCGGTAGATAGCGCGATAGGCTTCAAAGGCAGACAAGGTATGTAATAAGGCACTCCAAGCGTAGTAATCCGGTGCGCTATCTTCGATAGCAGGTGACATCAAATGACTTTTGACATCCAACAGGCGGGCGGTGTTATCGGCCCGTTCAACGAAAGTGCCAAGACGGATAAAGTAATACGCATCATTGCGGAGCAATGTGCCATAAGTCGCACCACGGAAAAGATGGGAGCGTTCTTTCACCCAGTCGAAGAAATCAGAATAGGCATGGCGACGCGAGGCGCGGTCGCGGGCTTCGAGCCATGTGGCGTTAACGGCCTCCCACATTTCAGCACTGATGGTGCCGCGCACAGCATGGGCGTTATCACGCGCATTTTTCAAACAACCAAGAATACTGGCCGGATTGCTGCTATCGAACACCATAAAATTCAGCATGTTTTCTGGTGTGAGCTGTGGATAACGCTGATGGAAACTGTCTAAAGTACCGGTGAGCAACATCGGCACGGCCAGTTCGACTTTGTCACCGCGTGCCTGTGGCATCAATGCTAGGCGATAGCTGACATCTAATAAACGAGCGAGGTTTTCTGCCCGTTCTAATGAGCGCGACATCCAAAATAACTGGTCGGCGGTGCGCGATAGCATCATGATTTAACCCTCCATTACCCAAGTGTCTTTGGTACCGCCCCCTTGCGAGGAATTCACCACCAGCGAGCCAGCTTTCAGTGCCACGCGTGTTAATCCTCCTGCCACCATTCTGACTTCTTGGCCGGTGGACAAAACAAATGGCCGTAAATCGATGTGGCGTGGCGCAATGCCCGATTCAACAAATGTGGGGCAGCTCGACAAGGCGAGGGTGGGTTGGGCAATGTAGTTGCTTGGATTGGCTTGCACACGGGCGCGGAAGGCTTCGATTTCAGCTTGTGTCGCCGCAGGCCCGACTAACATGCCGTAACCACCGGCACCATGCACTTCTTTCACCACCAATTCGCCGAGATTGGCCAAAACATGGCTTAAGTCTTGTGGTTTACGGCATTGCCATGTCGGGACATTTTGTAAGATCGGTTCTTCGTCAAGATAGAAGCGAATCATGTCCGGCACATAAGGGTAGATCGACTTATCATCCGCCACCCCAGTGCCGATAGCATTGGCCAGAACGATATTGCCCTTGCGATAGACCGACAATAAACCGGGCACGCCTAACATCGAATCGGGGTGGAATGCCAACGGATCGAGGAAGGCATCATCAATCCGGCGATAAATCACATCGACCGCTACCGGCCCCACGGTGGTACGCATAAAGACATGGTCGTCTTTCACAAACAGATCGCGTCCCTCGACCAATTCCACGCCCATTTGTTGGGCGAGGAAGGCATGTTCAAAGTAGGCGCTGTTATAAGGCCCAGGGGTGAGCACCACCACGGTGGGGTTGTCTTTGGGAGTGGCGCGGCGCAAGGTGTCCAACAGTAGCGTCGGATAATGCTCAACCGGTGCCACGGCATGACGGGTAAACAATTCTGGGAATAACCGCATCATCATCTTGCGGTTTTCCAACATATACGACACCCCCGACGGCACGCGCAGGTTGTCTTCCAAGACGTAATATTGGCCATCGGCATGGCGAATCACGTCAACACCGGTGATATGGGCATACACTCGATGCGGTAAATCGAGCCCCTGCATGGCGGGTTGGTATTGGCTGTTGGTAAAGACTTGTTCGGCGGGGATTAAACCAGCGCGGACAATGGCGTGGTCGTGGTAGATGTCGTGTAAGAAGGCATTGAGCGCGGTTACCCGTTGTTTCATACCGGCTTCTAACATCTGCCATTCTGTCGCGGGGACAATACGCGGGATGGTATCGAAGGGAATTAAACGCTCCGCCCCCGATTCATCACCACTCACCGCAAAGGTGATACCGACACGGTGAAACAATAGATCAGCAGCACGGCGTTTTTCTGCCAGTTGGGCAGGCGTTTGTGAATGTAGCCATTCAGCAAACTGTTGATAATGCGGGCGAACGGCACCGCTGGCGAGCAGCATCTCGTCGTGGTGGCGCGCATCCGGTAGGGTCAGGGCATGCATATTGGCTCTCCAAGGCTGTCTTTGCTGTAGTCGCAAAGATCATGCCAACGGTTTCGCCCCGTTTTTCAGCACTTTAGTGCCAGCAGTGCATCCCTTCTGCCCCAATACCGCGCCCAACCACGCACTGATTATGCACATGGTGTGCAATGTGGTGCATGACGTCGAGTCAGCAGGTTAATACTGGTTGTGTAGTAGCGAGTTTTTCTCTCGCATTAACAGCGCCTGTTTACGCTCGATGCCCCAACGGTAGCCCGATAAGTTGCCATCTTGACGAATGACACGATGGCAGGGGATGGCGAGTGCCAGTTTATTGGCAGCGCACGCGCCAGCTACCGCACGTACGGACTTGGGCGCGCCAATGCGTTGGGCGATTTCGGTATAGCTTGCTGTTTCGCCGACAGGAATTTCACACAAGGCTTGCCACACACGTTGTTGAAATGCAGTGCCTTGAATATCAAGCGGCAAATCCAGCCTGATAGTCGGTGTTGCAACAAAACGAACCACCTCGGCTAACCAGCGTTCGCAGGTCTTATCTCCTGCAATCAGCATTGCTGTTGGAAAGTAGTGTTGTAGCTCATTGATAAGCTGCCCCCGATCCTCCCCCAACACAATGGCACAAACCCCATTCGCACTCGCTGCCACGGCAACCATACCCAAATCCGACTCACCTACAGCAAAATGAATCATCATTTCCCCCATGATTAAAGTATTTAACCTTATGTGCGGAAAGTGAATAGCAGGGTGGATAAACGTAGTGCATCCACCCAAAACAAATATAAAGCCACCAAATTAAAAGTGGTGGGTACTAAGAGGAAAGCACACGACTTGCCATCGCTTCACCCATCTGAATCGGGCGGGTGGCTTGCCAAGTGGGATTGAATTGCAGGGTATGTTTCGGGAAGAGCATGACCACAGTTGAGCCTAACAAAAAGCGGCCCATCTCGGCCCCTTGCGCGAGATCAACGGCGTCTTTCCCTTGGTAATGCCAAATTTTGATCTCACCCAAACGCGGTGGATTCACCACACCGTGCCACACCGTCGCCATACTGCCGACAATCGTTGCCCCAACCAACACCAATACAAATGGGCCAAACTCACCATCAAACACACATACCACCCGTTCATTACGCGCAAACAGTCCGGGCACGCCACGTGCAGTGGTGGGATTAACCGAAAATAAGTCCCCTGGGATATAGGTCATGCTGCGCAAACGGCCAGCACAGGGCATATGGATTCGATGGTAATCACGCGGACTGAGATAGAGCGTTGCAAACGCGCCATGCTGAAACTGCGCAGCCAACGACACATCACCACCTAATAAAGCCGTAGTAGAGTAATGATGCCCCTTCGCCTGAAAAATTTGGTCTTGTTCAATCGGCCCAAGCTGGCTAATCGCACCATCCACTGGCGAAATAAAATCGGCTTTAGCCAACGGTCGCGCTCCCACTTTTAAGGGGCGCGTGAAGAAAGCATTAAAACTCTGGTAGCTGGCAATATCAGGATTGGCAGCTTCGTTCATATTGACCTGATAACGCTGCACAAACCAACGAATCAAGGCAGTTGTCAGATGACCTGCTTCGGCAGCAGCAATACGGCCAGCAAATACCGTCAACGCTCGTTTTGGTAACAGATATTGGGGAAGAACAGCAAGTCGATCGGACACGGAGGACACCTAACAATTAAGCAGGCGGCGATTATAACCAGTTTCTTTTGTTGTATGCGGTACCAGAGACGCCACGATTTAATGTTAAAACTGTTAAAATCCCAGCCAATTTTTGACACTCGGCCTTAACCAAGTCAGTCATTCCATCTCATCAATCCAACCAAACTGCTCAAACCATCACGATGGTCATGCTTTTGAGGAGAGGAATTTTGTCACAGCAACGATACCGATTGCTTCTCCCAGCCCTCGGCATTCTTCTCACTTTTGGTGCCGGTGGGGTGTTATGGTACTTATCAGAACAACTACACGAACATGAGCTGCGTACAGCCACCAGCGATGCAGCTGCGTTTTCTCATTCAGTCACACAATTCCGCAACTTCTATAGCGCCGAGATTGTGCCGCGTGCCAAAGATGCCGGTCTTAGCATCACCCACGACTACAAAAACCAACCCCATGCTCTACCGCTACCAGCGACCTTTACCCTCGATTTCGGCGAATATCTCAGCAATCAAAAACAAGGGTTCGCGGTCGAGATGTTTAGCGCCCATCCTTTCCCGTGGCGACAAGCCAACCGCAAACTGGATCAGTTTCAACAACAGGCTTTAACCGCTATCGAAAGCGCCCCCGATCAACCCTATGTCAAAGTGGACATACTCAACGGTATCAAAACCCTGCGCTATGCCACCGCCGATCGCATGAAAGCCAACTGTGTTGCTTGCCACAACAGCTATCCGGGTTCCCCAAAAACCGATTGGAAAGTGGGAGATGTGCGCGGTGTAGTGGAAATTCGGCGACCGCTTTCTTCCTCCGCCCTTGAAACAGGGTTACAACATGCAGCTTATATCAGCGCAGGTCTTATTCTCAGCACGGTTTTATTACTGTGGCTGACACTGCGCGGTCTCCACCAAACCGCCTTGGCATCAGAAAACTCCAACCGCCAACTGCGCGATACACAACGCAAACTCAGTCAACAACTCTTTGCCCTCGACCAACATGCGATCGTTAGCATGGCTGACCAAGCAGGCAATATCACCTATGCCAATGATAAATTCTGCGATATCAGTGGCTATAACCGTGAAGAATTGATTGGAAAAAATCACCGCGTGGTGAACTCTGGTCTCCACTCAGAAGCATTTTTTAGCCAACTATGGCAAACCGTAATGGCAGGAAAAGTGTGGACGGGAGAAATTTGCAATCGCCGTAAAGATGGCAGCTATTATTGGGTCAATGCCACCATCGTCCCCTTTGTCGATGAATCGGGACAGCCTTATCAATACATCGGTATTCGTACCGATATTTCAGAACGCAAACGCACCGAACAAGCGTTGCAACTCGCCAAAGACGCCGCTGAAGCCGCCAACCGTGCTAAAAGCGATTTTCTGGCTAATATGAGCCACGAAATCCGCACCCCGATGAATGGCATTATTGGTATGAGCGAATTGGCCTTAGACACCCGTAGTGAAACAGAACGGGATGAATATATTGGGATTGTGAAATCCTCTGCCGAAGCCCTATTAGCCATTCTCAATGACATTCTCGATTTCTCAAAAATCGAGGCTGGTAAACTCGAAATCGAGCAAGTCCCGTTCCGCCTACGACAAACCCTGATTGATGCCCTACGTCCCTTGACCCTGCGTGCCCATGAAAAAGGGCTGGAGATTTTGTGTGAAATCGGCGACGACGTCCCCGATCAAGTACAAGGTGATCCCGTTCGCCTACGGCAGATTTTGATTAACCTCGTGGGTAATGCGATTAAATTCACCGAGCGTGGGCAAATCGTGCTGCGCCTGCAAACCCTTAGCCATGAAGCAAAAAGCAGCGTACTGCAATTTGCCGTGTGTGATAGTGGGATTGGCATTGCTGCTGAAAAATTGGCGACGATTTTTGAAGCTTTCTCACAAGCCGACAACTCGATTACTCGCAAATATGGCGGCACTGGGCTGGGTCTTAGCATCACCCAACAATTAGTGCGGTTGATGGGTGGTGAGATGCAGGTCAGCAGCGAAATCGGTGTGGGCAGCACCTTTAGCTTTAGCCTGCCGTTGCAACATTGTGCATTCGATCCGCCGCATCATGATTTAAGCCAATTGCATGGTAAGCGGGTGTTAATCGTTGATGATAATGCGGTCAACCGTGAAATTTTCCTGCGCCAGTTACAACGGTGGCAGCTACAACCCGATGCCGTTGCCCACGCCACATTCGCACAGACATGGCTGCAACAACAACCGATGCCCGATTTGGTATTGCTTGATGTGCACATGCCTGACATGGATGGTTTTACTCTTGCGGCGTGGATTCGTGCCCAAGCCTCATTCCAATCCTTGCCGATCTTAATGTTGTCCTCGGGCCCGCTCGGTAACGATAGCGAACGCTGTCGCGAACTCAATTTACAAGGCCATTACACCAAGCCGATCACCGACCATGATTTGCAACAGGCAATGCTGCACGCCTTAAACACGCAAACCAATACAGCGACTGTCGTCAAAACTGCGCCAGCGCCGAAACCTGAAGCGACCGAGACCAGCACGGGTTTACACGTTTTGTTAGTGGAAGATAATCCAGTCAATCAAAAATTAGCAACGCTGATTTTGCAAAAATGGGGCCATCAAGTCAGCTTGGCTGAAAACGGGCAACAGGCGGTCGAGATGATCACCGCCGGCCACAACCGCTATCAGTTGGTGTTAATGGATATGCAGATGCCGGTGATGGATGGAATTGCCGCCACTGGCGAGATTCGCCGCTATGAACAACAACACGGGCTCACCGCCTTGCCGATTATCGCTATGACGGCCAATGCGATGGAAAGCGACCGTGAACATTGCTTAGCGGCAGGGATGAACGACTATCTATCGAAACCGATTAAGCAAGCAGAGCTAGCAGAGAAACTGCAACATCACGTTTCTGCTGCGCGTTGAACCTCAGCTGCCGGTGTTAACGACACGGTGGCTTGCGCACTCACCACCCGATCACGACCGGCGGACTTCGCTTGATACATCCGCTGGTCGGCGAGTTCGATCAACTGCTTCCACGATTCAATGCCCGCTTCGTGGCTGTCAGCAATGCCAATCGAAGCTGTTAAAGGTTGTCCATCGGGACGCAAACCAAACCCTTTTTCACGCAAACGCTGTAATAAGGCAGGTACGTTTTCGCTTGGGGTATCTGGCAGTAGTGCAATAAATTCCTCACCGCCCCAACGCACCAATAAATCACTGCGCCGTAAGCCCTGCCGCAACGAATTCACCAAGGCACATAAGCAACGGTCCCCCGCTTCGTGTCCCCATGTATCGTTCACACTCTTAAAACGATCGAGGTCAAAAAACGCCACGGTTAAGGGTTTCTCTGCCATCGCATTTAAGCGAAACAACAGGTTTAATGCTTCTTCTCCCGATTGCCGAGTAAATGCCCCCGTCAGTGGGTCGTGCATCGCTTTTAATACCAAACTGGCCATGTAGTGGCACTGGCTCATACCAGAAAACACCGCCACGCCCAACATCATCGACATAAACCACAACGTCCCGCCATGTTGTTGCAATGACAAATGTTGCTCAGCAAACAGCAAACTGATACTGCCGGTGGCAATCACAGGAATCGATAGCAACAAAGTTTCTAGCGCGGTTAATGGGAAAATCGCCAAACCGCCCAACACCACCGTGGGCAAATAGGCGTATAGCTCGGCCACGAGCAATTGTGTTTGCGTCACACTCGCCGCCGCCAACGCATCAGCCGAGCATAGGTGGAACAAAGGGGGAATCATCAACAAGGCCAATAAACTCACCATTGCCTGTCGATATGGGTGTTTTGATGATAACTCGCGCTTTTTTGCTAATAGAAAAAAGGCAAACGCCGAGGCAAAGCGCAACCCCACCAACTGCCATGCTAACGGCGCGGGAAATACCAATAAGTCAATCACCGCCCCCAACGGCACTAACACAGCAAAGAGGGCAGCAATCAACTGCACGCGGTCGAGAATGACCGATGCCGCATGGCGGCGCAGGTGCATCGGTCGGCCAAAAGGTACCAACAGGGACAAGATAAACGCCTTATCCAACCGCGCAGGCAAGGTGAGATATTGCACCATGCTTTTCCAGAACTTTGTCATTAAACAGTCCGAATTTAAGCAAAGTGCGCATCATAGCGCGAGCAAGCGTGAAAAAGTGTTGATTCTAGACAGACAGCAGCCCTATCAGTTCTGAATCGCAAAGATTTATTGACTTCCTCCCCGCCCTAAAGAGCGGGGATTCCTTCTGCAAGACGGCGAAGTCCCGCCGCGAGAATGTTTTTTGCCGCATTGGTGTCGCGGTCGTGTACTGCACCGCA